>JAPOYS010000106.1 GCA_026706455.1 Chloroflexota bacterium
GATCGCGCGGGCGCTGGCGATGGAGCCGAAGATCATGCTCTTTGACGAGCCGACTTCGGCGCTCGATCCCGAGATGATCAAGGAAGTTCTCGATGTGATGAAGGAATTGGCGCGCACCGGCATGACGATGCTGGTCGTGACCCATGAGATGGGTTTCGCGCGCGAAGTCGCTGACCGCATCATCTTCATGGACATGGGCCGCATCGTGGAACAGGGCCCGCCGGAGAACTTCTTCAGCCCCGAAATCGAACACCATCCGCGGACGCAGGAGTTCCTCGATCAGATTTTGTAAATGCCGGATCAATTTCAAAGGGCGGCCCGCCTGGTCGCCCATCCGCGCAAATGTGGAGTTGTAGGGGCGAGCCACCGGCTCACCCTCTCTTTGCCTTTGATCGGTCAGCAGTCTAACCGTCAAGCTTGTCCAGTTCGTTTTGCAGCAGCTCGCGCAGCAGATCCGGGTTCGCATTTACGACGGGCGCGCCGCCGATGACAAAGGTCGGTGTGCTGCGTATGCCAAGCGCCGCGCCGCGATCATGATCATAGCGCACAGTCGCCACGTGTGTGCCCGCTTCGTAGCAGCTGCGTAAAGCGGATTCGTCCAAACCGACATCGCCGCCAAGCCGCAGCAATTCGTCAGCGCCGGACCGGCCCTGCTCGGCCCTTGTGAAGATGGCGTCGTGCATCGTCCAGAATTGGTCGTTGCCCTGATCCAGGGCGCATTGCGCGATCTCAGCCGCCATCTGGCTGAATGGCGGGACGATGATCGGTATATCGCGGTAGACGAAGTTTACGCGTCCGCCAAATTCTTCAAGCAAGTCCTCGACGATGCCTTGCTCGTGCCAGAATTTGCAGGCGTGGCAGCCGTAAGCGCCGTACTCGATCAAGGTAACGGGCGCGTCGGGCGCGCCAAGCACCGGATCTAGCTCATAGCGGGCTCTCTCTGCGGCGCTGGGCGGCTGATATCCGTAGAGCGCGGTATCCGGATAGAAGGCGGCCCAGGCGAACCAGAAGTGGGGGAAGGCGTTAATTTGCCGCAGTTGCTGCCCAGCTAGCTCGCCACGGATCGCAGTGCCGAAGATATTCCAGACGCTGCCCGTCGCCACGTCCATGACGGCGCCGTCGACCGCTTTGAATGTCAGCGTTTGGTCCGAGATTTTGCGGTCGAAAAGCGCGGCCATGCCGACATCGCGCGAGCGGTCGATGCTGGCCGCGTCCAAAGCGCTGAAGGCGCCGGGCTGCCAGATCGCCAGAACGTCCATACCGGCGACGCGGTCGTTGATGACCAGCTCTTCCGCCAGCAGGCTGAAGGGATAAGCGACGCTGAGGCTCTCGACTGTCGCGCCGAGAACGCGCTCAGTCGCCAGCAGCCGATCGTCCAGCGCTCCCATGAATAAGAAGGGACGCTCGCTGCTATCGTAGTTGACATAGGGGTTCCCCCCGTAGAATCGGCCCTCCGGCGAGAGCACTTCGCCTTGCGGGTATTGTTCTTTGAAGGCGGCGTAACCGACCAACTGCGACGGAACGATATCGAGCAGGGCGCCCGTATGCGCGCCGACAATCCCCTCGCCGGTCAACTGCTGCCATAGCGACTGCGTCTTGTCATCCCACATAATCAAGTCGCTGTTGCGCAGCAATCCGCTGACGCCGAAGCGTAAAGTCTCGCCATTGAGGCGCCGGTCAAAGACGATGGCGCTGTTGCAGAGCGGGCAGAAGGTGACGGCGATGGGCTTGCCATTGAACGTGTCATTGGCGATCTCGTGGCGCGTCAAAATGGCGAGCGGGTAGGCGCGCGCCGATCCATCGATTTCGACCGCGATCACGGGGGACGCGGGTTGCAGCCACTGATCGGCGGACCCGAGGTCATCAAATTGCGGATTGTCGATCGGCGGGATGCCATCGCGCCCGACGCCGCCCGAGATTATCTCGTAGAAGATGCCTGGCTGGCTCTTGCAGACATCCATCAAATCCCAGACGCGCTGCCAATTGCTCAGGAGTTCGTCGTTGTCGAAGGGGGCGGGCGGGTCGTCGCAACTGAGTTGCGCCAATGATGCGGTCGGCAGCAAGATCAAAATGATCAAAGCTAGCCAGGGTTTGAAATTGCGGAGTAATACATTCATCATCATTCCTTTGGTCTAGGTTTTCTAAACAGGCTGAATGGGCGCGCGTTTCTTGCGTTTCGGCGGGCGACCTGATAGGCCGCCCCTACGGATCTTGGTGAATTGGCGGCGCTTCATCGCGTCCCTCAACTCCAACACATTTTGCGCTGGTCAAAGACCGTAGACTTCGGTTTCGGGATGGAAGGCGGCCCAGGCAAACCAGAAGTGCGGAAAGGCGTGCACCCACTCGAGCTGGCTGCCCTCGAGCTCGCCGGCGATCGCTTCGCCGAAGGCGTTCCAGGTTGATCCCGTTTCTTCATCCGTGAAGGCGCCATTGTGCTCGTCGACTGTGAAGCGCAAGACTTCACCATCGAGACTGGCTCTGTACATGCCGGCTGTGCCGATATCGCGCGCGCTGTCAATCACGCTGCTGTCAAGCGCGCTGGCGACGCCGCTCTGGAAGAATATTACGATCGGCGCGTCGCCTATTGAATCGTTGATTACGCGTTCTTGGCGCAGGATTTCGAAGGGATAGGCTTTGGCGCTATCGCCTATGATGGCGGCCAATACGCGATCCACCGCTGAGCCAAGCCGCCCGTCGACTGCGCCCGCAAACAGGAAGGGGCGCCCGGGACGGCTGTCGTAATCGCGATAGGGGTTGATCCCATACTGCCGGTTGTAGCCGGTAGCGCGCGACATCACCAAGCCGTCGGGGTAGCGCTCGGCGAAGGCGCCAAAGCCGATCACTTGCGATGGCACGATATCCAGCAGGGCGCCGGCGTAATCGCCGACAAGCGCTTCGCCGGTCAGCTGCTGCCACCAGGTTTCGCTCTGGCGATCGAACATGATCAGATCGCTGTTGCGCAGCAATCCGCTGACGCCGAAGTCCAGGGCGTCGCCGTTCACCCGGCGATCAAAGGTCACCGAGCTGTTGCAGAGCGGGCAGAACGTGACCGCGACCGGAAAGCCGGCGATTTCATCATTGGCGATTTCATGCCACATCAGAATCGCCAGGGGATAGGCGCGCGCTTCGCCTTCAATCTCAAGCGCGATAACCGGTGAACGATCCGAGAGCCAGGCGGAGGCCGCTTCAACCGATTCCATCGCCGGGTCCGTAACCGACGGAATGCCATCCTTCGTGGGATTCCCTACTAGGATTTCGTCAAAATCGACCCGATTATTGCAGAAATCGGTCGACCAATTGGCGGTGTTGAGGTTAGCTGGTCGACAATTGTCTTGACCGCGCACGCGCGCCTGCGCCCCGCAGATCGCGAGCAAAGCCGCAATAAGCGCGATAATCGATATGCCTGCGGGTATATTGCGAGCCCGTGCCTGCGTCGGCATTGCAGCTACCCCTTCACGATGTCGATTCAAGTAAAATCTAGGCGAAGTTTCTTACGCAGACGTTACGCGTTGCCCGCTGTTTGGCTTTGGCATTCTTGGCGCGCGCCGCAGGGGTCGCCCATTCTGATGTTGATTGGAATGGCGAGCGCCGAGCTGAGGCCTCCGTCAATTGTCAGGGTATTCGAGCGAGCGTATAATCCTGAATTGGGCGCTGAACAATTGGACCCGTTTCATTCCGCCGGACCGCCAGTCCCGGGAGTCGTCCAGCATGTCTGGGCTTGTCTACAATCTAGCTTTTGCGCTGGGCGTCGGCATAGCGCTCTTCGGCTTGGCTGTCGATTACGTCATGCCCGGCGCCAGCCCGGGCTTTAACATACCCCAGCTTCTGATAGTTGCGGCCGGTTCTTTGCTGGCGCTCGGCGCGCTCGGATTGCGGCGATATGGCCTGCCGCGGCGCTCGACCGGAAACTGGCTTAACCTGTGCGCGCAGGCGCTGCTTGTGACGCTGGTTACGTTGCTGGCGCTCGAATTGCTGCTCACGGCGCTCAGCCATCCGACCTATTATCCGACGGAGTTATCAGAGACGCCCTTGGAGCGCGCGCCCTGGTGGACCTGTGACGAATTAGGCTGTCGCTTTGTGCGGGACGTCGTCATGTCCGCCTGCGAAGATGGCGAGCTGCGCGGCCGATCCTGCATCGTCAATGAGCAGGGATTCGCCGATACGCAAGACTTTACCTATTCTGACGATATGTCCCGACGCCCCAGGATTCTCATGCTTGGCGATTCCTTCACACAGGGCTATGCGGCCGATGTCGGCGATTCATTTGTGGAAACGCTTGAGCGGCTCCTGCCGGAGGCGCTGGTGTGGAACGCGGGCATCGGCGGCACGGGCACAAACCAGGCGCTGGCGACCTTCGCCGGACTCGGTCCTGCGCTGCGGCCGCAGCTGACAATATTGGGCTTCTTCAGCAACGACTTTCAAGACAATCTATATCCGCTTGATTCCAAACTTCGGTCCGTGCTGGATGACGGCACGATTGAAGTGATCCGGTATTACGTTCTGGACGCGGCGGGCAATCCGCTGCGGCTCGAACTGACAGCGAGCTTGCTCGAATACGCGCGCGCTGGCAGGCTGCCAATACCCAATGAATTTGAACGCTTGGTCGGCAATACCCGGCTTGGGAGCCTTCTGCTTCAATTGAAGGAGCGAATAGACGCGCTAAACGTGAGCAGCGATGCGCACTTCGAGCGCGCGAAAGAACTCACGCGCGCGTATCTCCAATCGCTTCAACAGAGCGTCGCCGCGCAGGGTTCCGAATTCCTGGTCTTGATCATTCCCTTCCGCCCCGACTTGACGCCGCCGAAGATGCGCTACGAGACGCTTATCCAGACCTTGCGCGAACTGGATATCGCCTACCTCGACCCCAGCGACGTCCTGAAGGCGCCCGAGGACTTCGCCCCGCATCCCGATGTCCATTGGAATAGCGCGGGCCATCAGAAGGTTGGCGCGCTTTTGAGCGAATGTGTTGAGGCTTTCATAGCCAGCGGCGATTTCTCTGGCTGTCAATACGTATGGGCGCCGGGCCGCTCGTAACGATGGGCTTGCCGGCGCAAATGGCGGAGTTCCGTTTGGCGCGCGATACGCATTCTGCAGGAACGCGCGCGGGTGAAGCGGATCAAGGCAAAGCCTATACTGATGAATCGGGCGAGCGATTTGCTTGTGTAGCAATGGAGCAAGGAGGTTCTGCGAGGTGACCGGTCTCATCAGAAAGGCGCTCCTGGTCATTGGCTTGCTGGTAGCGCTGCTGGGCATTGCCATCGACTATCTTCTGCCCGGCGCCAGCCCCGGCTTAAATCTGCCGCAGCTGCTGATCATTGCCGCTGGTCTCGCGCTCGCGCTCGGCGCCTGGCTTCTGGGACGCGTCGGAATCCAGCGCCGGTCTTCGCTGGCGCTGCGCAAGACGGCGATCAAAGCCCTAGTTGTTACGCTGATTACCCTGCTCGCGCTGGAGTTCTTGTTGGCCGCATTTGGCATTGCCACCTATTTCTTTAGCGCGCCGCCGGAGATTATCGTTGAGCCCGTTGATTGGTGGGTTTGCGACGCGCCGGGCTGTCACCATATCTATGACCGCACCGTAGCGGCTTGTGAGGATGGCAGCCTCACGGGGCGCCATTGTGATATTAACAGTCAGGGATTCGCCGATTCACAGGAGTTCGTCGCCGCCGCCATCCCGGAAGGGAGCTTTCGCATTCTCGCCTTGGGTGACTCATTCACTTTCGGCATGACAGCGGATAAAGGACAGTCGTACATTGAGCTGCTTGAAGCGAGATATCCCGACGCCACGGTATGGAATACCGGCATGGCGGGCACGGGCACGCGCCAGGCGATCGCGTCCTTCCAGCATTTCGCGCCCGTCTTGCAGCCGCAGCTGACCATTCTCGGTTTCTATATGAATGACTTTGAAGACAATATTCTGCCGATCGAAAAATCATTCCGTGCGCAAGACGCTCAAAACAGAATTGCCGGCGTGCATATTCACTATTATGACACCTGGGGAAATACATTCGCTACCGATCGACAGACCGCGCTGGAGTATTATGGTCATGCGGTGGGCCCGCCGCGAAATCGCGTAGAGCAGGCCATCGGCATCACCCGCCTGGGGACGCTCGCCCTTCGCTTGCGCGACGCGCTGGGAAGGCTGTCGGGCGCGCTGCTGGCAAAGCAGATCAGCGCAACGAGACAGCAGCTGGCTGAATTGCGGGATCTGACGCGCGCGCAGGGCACTGACTTGCTTGCGCTAATAATTCCGCACCGCGATGATATGGCTGCTCCCAGCGATGAGTATCGGGCTGCGCTCCAGCTCATGCAGGAAGTCGGCATTCCGTATCTGGATCCGATTCGCCTGCTGGACGCGCCCGCCGACTACATGGATCCGCCGGATGATCATTGGAACACGGCCGGGCATCAGAAAGTCGGCGCGTTCCTAAATGATTGCGTCGGCGCGTATATGGCTGCCGGGGACCTGGTTGCCTGCGAAAGCGCAGTTGCGCCGTAGCTCGCCAATACGCAAGCAGTCATGTAAAGGGCGTGACCGGCAGTAGACGGCGCAGGCGGGCGAATCACAGAATCGCCCACCAGAATAGATGGCGGGCGCGTCCAAATGTCGCAGTAACTCGCCTTGCAATCGTTGAGCAGCATTGAAGCGCAACGTCGCATGAGATGATGATGAAAAGAACAAGTCGTTTTCTCCTGGTTCTCGGCATTCTGATCGCGCTCTTCGGCGCTGGCATTGATTATCTCGTGCCTGGTACGAGCCCCGGGCTGAACCTGCCGCAGCTTTTGATAATCGCAGCCGGCGCGGCGCTGGCGCTTGGCGCGACTCTACTGCGGCGCGCAAGCTCACAACGACGGCGCGCAAGCGGCAGGGGCAAGTCGATTCTGAAAGTTGCCCTTGTCACCCTGCTGACACTACTTCTCTTGGAGTTTATTTTGGCGGCTTGGGGCCGGCCGACCTACTTCCCGCGCCAAATTCCCAGCATCAAGGCGCGAGAGCTTCCCTGGGGGTTCTGTGATGAGCTCGGCTGCCGCAAACGATATGAAGCCGTCGTTGACGCCTGCGCCGCGGGCTATCTGACCGGCGTTCGCTGCGTCATCAATCGCGACGGCTTCGGCGATACCGACGAGTTTGTAGTTGGCGCTGACTTCCCACAGCGCGACCGCATCCTTATGATGGGCGATTCCTATACGCGCGGCTTCTTCGCCGACGTCGGAAAATCCTTCGTCGATGCGATTGAAGGCGCTATGCTCGAAGCTATCGTCTGGAATGTTTCCGAACCCGGCACGGCAACCAACCAAGCTGTGCTGAGCTTCAATGGCATTGCGCCGCGCCTGAAACCGCAGCTCTCCATTTTAGGCTTCTATATGAATGACTTCCCCGAAAACTTGGTGCCCAAAGACATGAGCTTGCGCCTGATAGACGATGAGGGAAAACAGTATTTTGTGAAGCGCTTTGAATACGACCGCTGGGGAAACGCGGTCGACCTGCCCGAGCATAGCGTGAACGCGTATCTGGCGGCTGGCGCTCGCCCGCCTGTGAGCGAATTGGAGCGCATCCTGGGCTCTACGCATCTGGGTACCTTGGCCCTCAGGGCTTTGGACTTTGCGCTCGGTCTCAACGAAGATGAATCATTTGAGAGGCAGACCAGCGAGACGCGAAAATACCTGAGACAACTGCGGGACGCGGCCGCCGCCTTGGACAGCCAACTGCTGATTCTGCTCATTCCCCAGTCAAACGATGTGAACGCGCCGGACCGCAGCTATCGAACCGCCAGGCAGCTCTTTGACGAACTGCGGATACCCTACCTAGAAGTCAGGCATTTGCTGGACGCGGCGACTGACTATGTGGACTTTCACTGGAACAATTTGGGGCATCAAAAGGTGGGCGCCTATTTGAGCGAATGTGTGACCGCGTTCTTCGCCAACAAGAACCTCGTCGATTGCGAAGGCGTGGTATTGCCATAGTGCGCGCTGGCGCTGCCTATTCGCACACGCGACAATTGGCCTATGAGCAAACGACGCAGTTCCTTCATCTGTTCCAACTGTGGCAAACGCAGCCCAGCGTTCTTCGGCCGCTGCCCGCAATGTCGTGAATTTGACACGATGGTTGACCATATTGAGAAGGCCCGTGAGTCCGCGGGCGCCCGGCGACGCGCGGGCGGCGACGGCAGCCGGGGGGCAGCGCGCCTGACTGATATTGAATTGAGCGCCGAACCACGCATACCGGTGCCGATTGAGGAATTTAGTCGCGTCCTGGGCGGCGGCCTCGTGCCGGGCAGCCTGGTTTTGCTGGGTGGCGAGCCCGGGATCGGCAAATCCACGCTCGTTCTCGACTTGTCGGCGCAGTTGGCGCGGACGACTGGCAGAGTGCTCTACGTCAGCGGCGAGGAGAGCGCGCAACAGATCAGGCTGCGGGCTGATCGTCTGGGCTGGGTTGATGCAAATCTATTCCTGCTCACGGAGACAGATCTTGATCGCATTGTTGAGGAGATTGAGACGCTCAAGCCGACGCTGGCTGTGATCGATTCGATACAGACGATGCGCGACGCGGCGCTGGCGGCGTCGCCCGGTTTGGTCAGCCAGGTGCGCGCAGGCGCGATTCGCATGCAGGCGCTGGCAAAGCGCGCGGGCCTCAGCGTGCTCATGATCGGTCATGTCACCAAAGACGGTCATATTGCCGGTCCGCGCGTTCTCGAGCACATTGTTGATGTTGTGCTCTATCTCGAGGGCGATCCCTTTGGGCAATACCGGCTCCTGCGCGGGGTCAAGAATCGCTTTGGCGCCACCAGCGAGGTCGGTGTCTTCGAGATGCGCGGCAGTGGCTTGACGCAAGTCGAGAATCCGTCAGAACTCTTTCTCGAAGAACGCGTCGTCAATACGCCTGGCTCCGCCATCGCGATCACGATGGAAGGCACGCGGCCCCTGCTGGTCGAGCTGCAAGCCTTGACCAGCCCCTCGGCCTTCGGCAATCCGCGCCGGACGCCGAACGGCATCGACATGAATCGCTTGCTGCTGATCAGCGCTGTTCTGAGCAAGCGCATCGGGCTGAAGCTTTGGGAGCAGGACATATTCGCCAATGTCATCGGCGGCTTGCGCATTTCGGAACCGGCTTCCGACCTGGCTTTGGCGCTGGCGATCGCGTCCAGCTATTATGATCGCGCGCTGCCGGCTGATCTCGCGCTTGTCGGCGAAGTCGGCTTGAGTGGCGAGGTCAGACGAGTCGGGCAACTGGAGACGCGCTTGAACGAGGCGCGGAAGATCGGCTTTACGCGCGCGTTGATTCCCAGGCTGCGGCGCAACCAGGGCGCCATCCCGACTGGCATCCAACTGCTGGAAGTGAAGAGCGTGGCGGAAGCGATTCGCGCAGTCCTGCCCGCGGGCTAATTTTCAAGCGCGGCTGGATTTGCATATAACGGCGGGCGACTCACTGAGTCATCTCAGTAGTTCCAAGTTAGTCATGCGAAAAAAGCGAGCCTCGTAGGGGCGACCAATCTGGTCGCCCGCTGCCGTTGCAACTTGTGGTTTTGGGCGACATGGTATGTCGCCCCTACAGATCGTTGCTTTAGTGAAATTTGCATTACTTTATTGGTACTGCTTCTACAACGCAATACTGAGGCGGAGCGGTTGGTCAGGGATATTTTCGATTGAGCAAACGCGCGTAGGGGATCGTCTCGCGCACGTGGCTCAAGCCACAGATCCAAGCCACCGTGCGTTCGATGCCGATGCCGAAGCCGGCGTGCGGCACGCTGCCGAACTTGCGCAGGTCGAGATACCATTGGTAGGCTTCGCGCCCCAGCCCCATCTCGTCGATGTTCGCCGTCAGCAATTCTTCATCATGGATGCGCTCGCTGCCGCCGATAATCTCGCCGTAGCCCTCAGGCGCCAGCAGGTCGACGCTGCGGCAGACTTCGGGCCGGTCAGCCAGCGGCGTCATGTAGAAGGCTTTGACTTTGGTCGGATAATGGTAGACGAAGACGGGCTTGTCGAAGAGCTCCGCCAGCGCCGTTTCATGCGGGCTGCCAAAGTCCTCTCCCCACTCGATTGCCAGTTCGGCTTTGGCTGCGGGATCGTCTAGACGCGCGCCCAGCTCCTGCAATTTCGCCACCGCGTCATCGTAGCTGATGCGGGCGAAGGGCGGGCTGATCGCTTCCAGCTTTTGGCGGTCGCGTTCAATGATGGCGAGCTCCCGCGCATGCTTTTCCAGGGTTTGCGCCACGACGTATGACACCAAGCCTTCCTGGATATCCATCAATTCTTCCAGGCTGCAGAAGGCGATCTCCGGCTCGAGCATCCAGAACTCGATCAGATGGCGCCGCGTCTTCGACTTTTCGGCGCGAAAGGTAGGACCAAAGCAATAGACTTTGCCAAAAGCCATGATGTTCGCTTCGTTGTATAGCTGACCCGTCTGCGCCAAAAAGGCCTTCTCGCCAAAGTAATCGACCTCGAAGAGCGTGGTCGTCTCTTCGCCCGCCGCCGGCGTGATGATTGGCGTGTCGACCAGCAGGAAGCCTTGATCATCTAACCAGTCGCGCATGGCTTTGATGATGGTCGCGCGGATTCTGAGAATCGCCCATTGGCGGTTGCTGCGCACCCACAAATGGCGATGGTTCATCAAGAACTCGGCGCCGTGCTCCTTGGGCGTGATGGGGTATTTCTGCGCCGCCTGCAATACTTCCAGCTTGCTGATGCCTAGTTCAAAGCCGCCGGGAATGCCGGGCGCCCTTTCATCGGCGCGGACAGTTCCGCTGACGCTGAGAGACGACTCCTGAGTCAGCGCGCGGACGGCTTCGAATTGGACGGGGTCCATCTCTTTCTTGAAAGCGACGCATTGCGCCTGTCCGCTGCCATCGCGCAGGAGGACGAATTGCAAACGCCCCTTGCCGGTCTTGTTATAGACCCAACCGCGCAGGGTGACTTCCTGCCCCTCGTATGCCGCGATATCTTTGATTTGAATGACTTTCGCCACTGGCTGCTCCTCATGCGACGCGTTCAATTGCCATGCGCGATTATAGCATACGCGCTTGACGATACCGACGCGGCGGCGCGGCAAGGATCCAACATCAAACTTCAATCAGCGAGCCGACCGACGCGCGCAACAGCCGGTCCCATAGCGCCAGTCCCAAGCCTTTCTTTTCTGGCGCTCGCGCCAGGATGAAGTTCAGGCCTCTTTTATCCAGCGCGCGCAGGCCGGCGAAGAGACGCGCAGCCGCTTGGCCGGAATCAGCGCCGAGGCATTCAATGGCTACATCCAAGCCCGTAAACTGGCGCGCGTCCGCAGCGCTCACGATCACGCCGACTCGCTCGCGGCGCGTGATTTCCGCGCGCATGGCGGCGAAAACCTTGGCCTCGTCAAGGCCTGAAAAAAGCAAGACCCGGGCTCTCGGTGAATAGTGCCGCAGCAGGCTGCCGGGAGACGAGGCGGCAACCTCTTCACCCACGAAGCGCGTTTCATAGCGGATATCGGGCATGACCGAACGAAGCGCTTCCAAGGGGACGCCGCCGGGACGCAATACACAAGGAGGATCATGCAGCAGACTGAGGATCGTCGATTCGACGCCGATCGGCGTATTGCCCGCATCCAGCACCACATCGACGCGCCCGGCAAGATCATCCAAGACATGCTGCGCGCTGGTGGGGCTGGGGCGCGAGAACAGGTTGGCGCTCGGCGCTGCGATCGGCACAGCCACCGCCCGCAGCAATGACAGCGCCACTGGATGATCGGGCATGCGCACCGCCACCGAGTCCAATCCCGCCGTCAGATTTGCGGGGACGCGCGCCGACTTATGCAGCACAAGCGTCAGCGGACCGGGCCAAAAGTGGCTGGCGAGCTGCCTGGCGATGGCGGGCAGGTTTATTGCGATCTGCGGCAACTGTTCGAAATCGGCGATATGCGCGATGAGCGGGTCCGTGGGGGGCCTGCCCTTGGCGGCAAATATCTTGGCGACAGCGGCCTCGCTCAAGGCCTTGGCGCCCAGCCCGTACACCGTCTCCGTCGGAAAGGCGACCAAGCCGCCGGCCAGAATCGTCCGGCTGGCCAGACTGATGGTCGCCTCGTCGGGACGGTCGGCATTGAGTTGATAGACGCTTGTCGATATTGTCATAGCGGATAGCCGTAACCTCGTCCGCAGGCGGCAACGATGTTTCAGCCCTGTATTTTACCACGTCCAGACATGGCGCTGTGCGGATGCGCGAATCGGGGAGTCGCCCCTGCGGAGGTCGAGCTAGGCGGAGGGGCGGCAACATTGTTCACCCCTGCATAATCGAGTAGCGGCTATAATTTATGGTAGGGAGATGAACGCGAAAGGACCCGGCGATGACGATTCTGGTGACGGGGGCGGCTGGCTATCTCGGCAATCAAACGGTGAAGCGCTTGGTCGCGGACGGGCGTCCAGCGCGCGCGCTCGTTCGACGCCGGGCGAAGGCGGCCATCCGATTGAAGGAGATCGCCGGTCAGATTGAGATCGTTGAAGGCGATGTCACGCGGCCCGCAAGCCTCAAGCCGGCGATGGCAGGCGCCAGCGCTGTCATACACTTGGTTGCCATCGCAATGGAGAAGGGCGGGGCTACCTACGAGGCGGTGAATTATCAGGGCACGGTGAACGTGCTGCGGGCGGCTGAAGCGGCCGGCGTCGAGCGTTTCATCAACATGAGCCAGAATGGCGCCAGCAGCGACTTGCCTTATCGCTTCCTCGCCAGCAAGGGCCGCGCCCAGGAGGCGGTCGCCGCGTCCAGCCTGAAATGGACGGCGCTGCGTCCCTCAGCCATATTTGGACCGCAGGATGAGTTCTTTAATTCATTCGCCCGTTTACTCAAATTGACGCCGCTGATCTTCCCTCTGATCGGCGGGGGCAGGGCACGGTTCCAGCCGGTCTCCGTTTATGATGTAGTCGAAGCGGTCATCCGCTGCCTGGATGACGATTCGACCGTCGGCGAGGAACTGGCGCTCGGCGGACCCGAAGTGCTGACCCTCGGCGAGATCGAAAGGCGAGTCATTGAGGCGCTTGACACATGGCGACTGCTGCTGCCGGTTCCAGTCGCGCTTTTGCGCCCGGTCGTCATGCTGATGGAGGCGCTCTTGCCCGGCTCGCCTGTGAGCGCCAGTTTGTTGGACTTGCTGGCTGTGCCGAACACCGTGCCGGACAATGCGCTGGTCAATCGTTTCGGCCTGGAGCCGATCCCCTTCGCCGGCGGGCACATCGCCTACTTGAAGGACAATACGCTCGGCGATACGCTGGCCAAGTTCCTGCGGGACGAGACGATCAATTGAAGTCTAGCAATTTTTCGTAGATTTCAACGTATGCGTCGGCGGCCGCCTCGACGGAGAAATCGCGCTCAACGCGGGCGCGCCCGGCAGCGCCCATCCGCGCGCGCAGCTCACTATCATTCAGCAGGCGCAGCACGCTGCCAGCCAGCGCATCGCTATCATTGGGATCGACCAGGATACCGGTGTGGCCGTCCACAATAGTCTCCGTTGGTCCGCCGCGGTTTGTGCTGACGACCGGCTTGGCGCAAGCCATCGCTTCCAGGTTGGCAATGCCGTAACTTTCGAAATCCGATGGGCAGACGAATACATTGGCGGCGGCGTAGACATTTTCGACATCGCTGCGGAAGCCGAGGTAATGCAGCCGATCACGCAGCGCCGGGTTTGATTTCGCTTCGGTCAGTATCTGATCGCGATAGCGTTCATCGGCAGCCACGCCGAAGACATCGGCGCCGGCTACGATGAAGCGGGTATCCGGTCGCTCGGCCAAGACGCGCAGAGCCAGCGCTTGAAACCGATGGTGCCCCTTGACTTGCTGGAAGCGGGCGACCATCGCCACGACATCGTCAGCGTCCTCAATGCCGATTTCGCGGCGCAGCGCGCTCCCGTCCATGCCCGGTCGGAATCGCTGCGTATCCACCCCCGAATATATCACGGGCAGTTGTTCCGCCCGCATGAACGGGGGCGAACCGAGAAAACCGTCGCGGATCGCCCGCGAGCGCGCCGCCGCCAGCGGAATCCGCCGGAAGAAGCCGCGCTGCCAGGGCTGCGGCTTGAACCACCAGCCGTGAACAGTCCAGGTAAGGGGCAGGCTCTCTTGGCGCGCCGCCGGGCAAATCAGCGGCAAGCTGTGATAATCGCTTTGAACGATGTCGATTTGCGCTTCACGGAGGAGGTCTGCCATGCGGCGCACAACCGGGAATCGCGCCCAAATCTGCGGAAGGAAATAAGTTGATGCGCCGCGATAAGGCAGCATGTGCAAGGGAAAGCCCTTGCCGCGCCAGGCATCGGACAAGGGACCGGCTTTCGGCAAAAGGAGATGAGCTTGGAAGCCGCGCTGAAGGAGCGCCTCTGCCAATGTCAGCAGTTCCGTCTCGCCGCCGCCGAGCCCGCTATACCAAGAAGTGAAAAGGACGCGAAGCACGCGCTTTACTCGCAAAGCGGCGCGACCAGATGCTGTTCGCGTTCGGCGCAGGTCAAGTCTCGCGGCGCGTAGAATCTGGCGATGCGCTCGAGCAAGTCCTCAGCGCTTTCGACTTGCCAGAGACGGTAGGTCCCGCTTTCGTCGGCGGATAAAATGCGCGTCTCGTCGCGGCTGATGCCGAAGTCAGCGATCGGGACGCCGTGCGCGAATCGCTGCTCGATGACGGCCGCGGCTAGATCCCACAAGAGCAGCTCCGCGCCGGCGGCGGCTAAGAGCGCGTCGGCCTCGGGCAAATAGCGCAGCTTGCTCAGATCGTGGGCGCCGGCTGGCAGCTGCCGCAGGACCTCGCCGCTCGCCGTTTCTACAATGTGAACGCGACCGTCGCGGAATGCCAGAGACAGGCGCTCCCCGTCAGCGGAAAGCGCAGCGGTTTGCACATCGACGAATGTCCGCTGTCGGACTGTGTTGTCTGTCAGCTCAAGAGCGGCCAGCGCCGCCAAGCCCTCTTCCATTTGCAGGTAGAATACGATGCTGTCGCTGTCTCGTGTGAAGGCGGCTTGGACGGGAGCGCTGTGCGCGGTGCCAAGCGGGTAGGCTGCGCGCGCGCCGCCGCTTTCGGTATCCCACAGCACGGCGTGCTGGTCTTGAAGCGTCAGGAGCGTTCGGCCATCCGGCGCGAATCTCATCAGCGATGGGCGCGCCGCCAGCCGCGCCAGCCGCCGAAGCGAATTGGCGTCGGCGCGGGCCAGCCAAAGCTCACTGTTTTCAGTAACGGTGGCAACGCGGTCGCCGGCCGGCGACAGTTGCAGTTGGACTACCGCGCCGCCGGCCCAATCCCAGCTGTGGATTTCAGCGCCCGACTTCGTCTCGTAAACGGTTAATCTTCCCTCGCGGTAGGCGGCGAATCGGTCGTCTACGCTGCTGACTAGACTCGCCGAAATACGCGCGATAACGGACCCGGACTCGACTTCTCTCAGGCTGAGCCCGTCCGCGTCTACGAGCAGCAGTGCCGCGCCGCTCGGGTCGATCGCAGTGCCAGGCAATGCGTCCCTCAAAGTCAACATGGGATCGGCGGCGCTGTCATGAATCCGCCACAGATGCGCCGCGCCGTCGATGCTTCGCGCGACAGCGAGATTGGCCGCTTCGTTGACCAGCAGTGATTCGATGCCCCCGGGCGCGCTGGCGATCTCGCGGACAAATCCGCCATCGCTGGCCGACCACAGAATGACGCGACCGTCGCGCGTCCCCGATATCAGCATATCCGCGTCCAAGAACTCGGCCGACCTAAGCTGCGCCAAAAAGTCGCCATCGAAGTTCCGCAGGACCCGGCCCTCGTCGACGCTGACGATCAGGGCGCGCCGCTCGTCGTCGCTATTGTCCACGACGACCAATGCGACTTCCTCATGAAAGGCGATGAATTGCAGGTCATCGGCGGCCGCCGACAGGTCGCCAACGTTGAGGAAGGACCAGTTGAAGCCATCGGTCAGACGAATTAGCGGCTGGCTCGATTCCAGATCCCAGAATGTGAGAGCGCCTGTGTTACGGTCGCCGGGAAAAGCGGGCAAGCTGCGCCCGCCCGTGTAGCCGATACGCCGTTGCGCGTCGTAGCCGCGGTAGACGCGCCCCTCATCGTCGGCGGCGAGCAACTCTAACGCGTCGGCTGACCATTGCCTCATGCCGGAACTCGACCAGCCGATGACGCGCCCGCCATCGCCGGTTACGATCAGTTCGTGAATCGTCATTTCATCGCCTTCATCCAGCGTGTAGGAGGCGAGGCTCTCGCCGCTGGCGATGTCCCAAGCCAGCAGCAGCGGTTCCTGCCCGCCGCTGTACAGCTGGCCGCCGGCGGCAGTAAAGGCGAGCGCCGTGACTGCGCCCTGATGCCTGCGCAGGCTGCGCCGGGCGCCGCCGCTTTCGCCGTCGCGGATGATAATCTCTCCGTCTTCGGACGCGCTGACCAGATAAGCGCCGTCGGGGCTGTAGGCGATTGTCGTGATGGACGCCTCGTGGTCGCTTAATTCATGGCGCAGCGACCAACTCTCGCCATCATGTAGCTGAAGGCGGTCTCGGCTCAGTGGCAGCAGCGCGAAGCCGGCGCCGGCCGGATGCAGACGCAGCAGCGCCACGTCGTCCAAGGTCTTCGCTTGACGGCTGCCAGTGGCGCGCCGCAGCAGGCGATGCGCCAGCTTGGGATCTTCGAGCCCGTCCTTGGCTTCCCAAGCCAGCGCCAGCGCCAAATCGGCGTCGCCTTGCGCCAGCGCCTCTGCGCCCGCTTGCACCAAACGCTTCGCCACTTCATCCCGTTCCAGTTCGACGATCTCGGTAGCGCGCATTTGGGTTGCGCGCTGATCAACCTGCGCCTGCGCCGTTTGCGTGGCCTGGGCTACCGCGGTCGCCGCGATCGACTCGGCGGTTGCCGTATGGGCGGCAGCTGCGCGCAGGCTGACGCTGGTCGCGCCGATTTCGTCGATCAAGCCGAGCGCGCCATCGCCGCCGGCTTTGGTCTCGGCCGACATTGCCGCCTGTGTACGCGCCTCGTTCGTGAGCGCGCCTGAGAATTGAGCCGCGCCAAAGCCGGCCAGCGCTCGTTGCAAAAGCAGAAAGCCAATGCCCAGCGCGATCAAAATTGCCAGCCCAACAGCAAGCTGCCGCGTAACAAGAGGCCGCCGCTTGGGTGGTTGCCGGCGGCTGGTGTGCACGAACTCCACTTGCAGCGGCGATGGTTTTGGATGGCGCGCCGATGCGCCCGCCAACCACTGACGCGCCTCTTCCAGGCGGCTGGGCGGCAATAGTAAATCCGGCGGGCGGCCGCGCTCGCGCCAGATCTTGGCCAGAACGAGCAGCTCCGTGTGCAGTTGAAGGTTGTCATCAGCCGGCAGATAGGCGCGCAATTCGTCCACGCGCGCGGCCAGTTCATCACTTTCGCGGAAGAAAACGTAGGGATTTTGCGCGATTGCCGCATGCACCTCGACGTCTATATCTTCATCCAGGATCAGGGTCACCAAGCGCTTGCCATTGCCGATGGCGAATTGCAGCAGTTCATTGCAGAGCTGGCTTTCGGCCGATTCTGGCGAGAGCGCGAAGGCGACCGTGTAGGAACGGTTGATGCCGTCTTGCAGCCGTCCGATGCTTTCGGCCGACCTGCCGAATTCGTCTTCGCTGAAGTAGCAATGGACGCCGGTCGCGGCGGTCTGCGCCGCCACGCGTCGGACTTTGTCAATATCGGCCGGATGATAAATGAAGAAGATGTGGTAGAAGTTTTCGTTCTCGCGCATCGTGATCCCCGCTGGCGGGGCGGCCGGGCATTATTTCGACTATAGCATAGATAAGCCCTAGGCATGGCGCCAGCATCGGGCGTCCTGCGCGAGACGGCGGCTCGTCCGTACATTTTGAATTTGTCGTGGCTGTTGGCGGGAGCGGGCGACTCACAGAGTCGCCCCTACATTTTGAAGTTGATGCGGTCTGTTGGCGAAGAAGCGGGCGACCCAAGGGTCGCCCCTACATTTTGAGCGTGACGCGGGTCGTATGCTGGCCGGAACTAGCCGCCGGCTTGATGCGTGATTCGCCCTTCCAGCTCAGTGCTGAGCGGACTGTTGGCGGCGATGTAATCGGCAACGACCTGATCCAGCGGGCTGCCCTGGTCGTAGGGATTGATGGCGTTGGTCTCCAGGATAGCGTAGCCATCGCCGCCGCCGCGCATGTAATCGTTGGTGGCCACGCGATAGATGGCTTCCATATCCAGCGCGCTGTATTCGCCATCCACAAGGACTTCGGCACTGACGATGCGGCTGCCGGCTTCCTGCGTGGCGTCAAAGGTATAGCGCATGCCAGCCACTTGCGGGAAGCGCCCGGCCGCGCCATCGACCAGGGGATTGCCATTCTCGTCAACTTCGACTTGGCTGACGCCATTTTCTAGCGCAGCCAGCACATCGGCGCCGGTCAGCTCCAGGGTGCTGATGAGGTTGCCGAAGGGCAGGACATTTAGCACCTCGCCCAGTGTGACTTCGCCTTCGTCGATGTCGGCGCGGATGCCGCCGCCATTTTGGATCACGATATCGGCGCCGGTGTTTTCCAACACGGCATCGGTGATGACGACGCCCAGCAGGCACTCTTCAATGCGGCAGAGACGCGGGCTGGTGCCGGTCAGCGCCACGCTGGTTTCGCCCACACGCTGCGAGGTCAGCTCGGCAATCGGCTCCGCCAAGCCAGCGATCAGATCGCTGAGTTCTGGGTCGGGTGCGATGTAACGGCTCAGCAAGATGGCATCGCCGTCCCAGTCGGTCAAAACGCCCGCG
>JAPOYS010000022.1 GCA_026706455.1 Chloroflexota bacterium
CGATGTGGGAGAGTATGCCGCCGCCAACACTTCACTCCCCTGCTCGCGCCTTTTTGTTTTTTCCCCGCCTTAAGAACCGAATCAACACAGCAATCAGAACGCTGTGACAAACCGATAATAATACGCCATGCCCGAAAGCAGGTGCAATAGAAATGCAAGTGATGCGATTGCAGCTCGACGGCTGACTCGAAAGCCAGCCGCGGTCAGTCCACCACAGTCGCTCTTACATTCGCGCCGGTGCTGCTCGATCAGGAACAACAGAGACGCGAACATCAGGAGAAAGATTGCGTTGTAGCTGCCCCACAAGAAGTTGCCGTCTTGGAATCGCAGACCCTCTTCGTAAAGCGTGTAGGCTGCCAGCGCGGAAGCCAGGAAAATGATCCAGCACATAGTCAGGTATTGATGCCGGCGCGCGCGTTCGAAGTACAGCGCCAACACAGCCAGCGGGAATAGCAACGACAAAGCAAGCTGTATCGGAATGCGCCAAGTTGGAATCCAATGCCGCATCCATGTCAAGAAGCCAAAGGCAATTCCCGAGCCGCCGCTTTCGCTTTCGTAGACCAGCAAATAATTCAATCCCAGCATCAACGCCCCTGGCAGGCAAAAACCGCAAGCCAACAAGAGCCAGTCGACATATTGATGCCGTACTAAGCGCCAAAACGCGAAGAGGCAGCAGCCCGGCAGCAATGCAAAAGTAAAGCTCGGCTTGGCCAGCGTCGCCAAAAGCACGACTGAGGCGCTTAGCAGCGTGATATACAGTCTTTGATTTCGGCTGCCATTTGCCCCTGGCTGAAATATGCGCAATGCTAGCAAGGACAACGGAATCACAAACAGTCGCGCCGTGACGCTTGTGGGATTGTGGTACACCATCGGGCTCATGTAACCAAGCATAAATCGATCGGTCCAAATGGTGATTGGCGCTAGGATCGTCAACGCAATCGCAAGTGATTTGAGAATAGAGGCCGGCACGGCGGCGCCCGCCGCTCGCTTCAACAGCGCATAAGCCATCAATGGGACGGGCAGCATGACCAGAAGTATCGCTGCAAGGGCTGCGGTCGTATGCGCGAGAAACGGCGCAATTTGGTGAACGAACATAAAAATCGTGTGAAAAAGCACGTGAAGAACATCATCCGTAAGAGTCGAAAAGTTCAATGCGCGTTCGATATGCTTGCCGAAATCCGTCCAAGCTGCCGTCGCGCGCATCATCACCGGAAGATAAACGATCAGGCTCAGCGAGAGCACAATTAAATAAGGTTTTAGTCTCGGCAATCTCGCGTACACGCGTCTCTCCGTCATTTGCCGCCGATGCGCCTACCTAATTAGAGCGATGTGAATTGTGTCGTAAAGCGATAGTAGTATACAAGCCCGGAAAGCAGGTGCAGCCCAAACACACAGGATGTGATCGCCACTCTTCTGCTGACAGGAATGCCGTACACTAGCAAATCGCCATGCCCCAGTTCGCGCTCGCGCCGGTGCTGTTCAAGGATGAACAACATGGATGCGAGCATCAGGAGAAAGGCCGCGCTGTAGCTGCTCCAAATTAAATTGCCGTGTGTAAAGCGCCGACCGTCCTCGTATAGCAGATACGCTATCGCCGCGGATACGGCGAAAACAATCCAGCACATATTCAAATATAGGTGTCGCCGCGCCTGCTCAAAGTAAAGGGCGAGCGCCGTCAGCGGAAACAGGAGAGACAAGACAAGCTGAATCGGGATGCGCCACGTTGGAATCCAATGCCGCATGAATGAAAATAAGCCAACAGCGATCGCCGAGCCTTGGTCCTGGCTCTCGTAGGCCAGCAAATAGAAGAGGCCCATCAATTATGCGCCTGGCAAGCAGAATCCGCAGACTAACAGGAGCCAGTCGACACGTTGACGCCGGAATAGCCGCCAAAGCGCGAACAGGCAGCAGCCCGGCAGCAAGACAACGGTGAAGCTCGGCTTGGCCAAGGTCCCCAAGAGTACAACTGACGCGCTCAGCAGCGTGGTATAAACTCGTTGGTTCGCAGTGCGTGGGTGTCCGCAAAATACAAACAGCGCCAGCAGCGAAAGCGGGATCACAAACAGTCGCGCCGCGATGCTCGTAGGATTGTGATACACGATCGGATTCAAATAACCAATCATAAATTGATTAGACCAAATAGTGACAGGCGCCAAAATCGTCAAGCCAATCGCAAGGGATATTAGAATAGCAGTAGGCAGGGCGTCGCCGGCCGCTCGCTTGAATATGGCAAATGCCATTAGAGGAACGGGCAACATTAGCGATAGTATCGCGACCAGCGCCGCGCTTGCCCTTGGGATCTGCGGCGCAAGGCGGTGAACTGATAAGAAAACCGCATGAAACAGGACGTGTGTAACGTAAGTTACCGAATCCGGAAGCGCCAACGCTTTCTTGATATGATTGCCGAAATCAACGAATTCCGCCGCCGCGTGCGTCATGACCGGAAGATAAACCAGGAAGCTGACCGCGAGAAGAAACAGATATGGTTGCAGCTTGTCCATTCGCATGTTCGCGCGTCCCTAATGACTTCGCTTTGTTGCTCGTCTACGCGCGACTCCCGATTAAGCTGACAGCGGAGGCTTCCATCGCGCGAATCGTCCCCGTCTACAGCGATAATCAGCGTCGCTGTCGGTCAACACCGCGCCCTTCTGCTGAATCGGGCATTGAGCGCGCGGCCGCATTATAATCTAGCCGTAGATCTTCGCTGCGAGAAGTTGGAGAGCGCCCATTGTGCGAAAACACATCGTAGCCAACTTTCACTATCTCATCGTTATTTTGTGCTTGGCAATCGTCTATGCCATCGGAATAAACGGTCTCAAGCTCTACCCAGTCAGACATGCCGACATCAACTCTTGGAAGCACATCGGCATCACGCGCGACAAGCCGATCTTTAGCGTCCCGCAGACCTTGGACAGCGTCGCCACACGCAGCAGCGACCACGCGCCCCTGTATTTCGTCCTGCTGAACCTCTGGGCGCAGATTACGGGCCGCGATCTCGTTAACTTGCGCATGCTGTCGCTCTATTTTGGTGTGCTTTCGCTGGCTTTCACCTATCGCCTGGCTCTCTCAACTGGCGGCAAAGGCGCGGCTCTGAACGCCACCATCTTAACCTCCTCTATGGCTTTTTTCCTCTATTATTCGCTCGAAGTGCGCATGTATTCGCTTCTCACCATGCTCACAGCCTTGGTTGCTTATGCTTATTGGCGCATATCGATTTCGACTGTCAGCGCGCGCTGGCATCACTGGGCTGCGCTCTTGGCTGGCGCGGCCGCCATCATCAACGTCCACTATTTCGGCTTCCTCGTCCTGGCGGCAATTGGACTGCATCATCTGCTCTTCGCGCGCAAGGACAGGCGCTGGCTGCAAGTCTGCCTGGCGATGGCGGCATCTGGCATATTCTTCCTGCCATGGTTGCCCGTCGCGCTCCATTCGCTGGGTCAAAGGAGCATCCCTGATACCGACGTCTTGTCACTTTTCGAGGCGATACTGGCTATCCTCTCGCCTTATTCCAACGGGTTGATGCTGCCTTGGCTGCTTGCCGGCAGCGCATTCGCTTTCCATTACAAGCGACTTGGCGCCTCGCAACGATACATTTTTTCGCTCGCCATCATCCTCCTGGGCATCATACTGCTGGCGAACGAATTCGTCGACTTAATCATCGCGCGCCGCCTGCGCTACACCATCGTGCTAGCCGCGATCTGGAATTGCGCGCTCGCCGTCGCCCTGACCTTGCTGCCGCGCTGGCGCTGGCTGCGCATCCCGGCGCTCGCAATCTGGATAACCGCCGGTCTGATATACAGCAATTCCACCGACATGCTGCTCTATACCAATCGCTTGGCGGACGGGCAAGAGCATGTGCCGCCCTTTCAGCACCTTGTTTACGACCCGGCCATCAATCCACGCCCGGACGATTTCGTGGTCGGCGTCCACGCCGATACGCCCCTCATCGACATTCGATTTGACTTTTACGCGGGCAAGCATCCGCTGGGCTTCGCTCTCATCCATATGTGGATCAATGAAGACGGTGAGTTGGAAACCCAATACAGTGATACGCGCTACCCGGATCTGCAAAACCTGACAGATTGGGACTATCCGATTTGGCTGGTATATAATCCGGCGCAGACGGACTTTGCGGGCATGGACGTCTATGCTGAGGTCGTCCAGCCAAACTTTCAGCGTTGCAAACGTTACGTCGACAGCGCCTACGCGGTGGTCGATCTGTATTTGGCGGCGGGCATTCTATGCGATCTCTTCGTCGCAAAAAGACCGCTGGAGGTTATGTATGAAGGGGGCAACCACTTGGAGAACATCGCCTCGCAGGTCAGCGCGGACGAACTGAGAGTGTCTTTTCTCTGGGCGAAGATTGTACAGAACGAGTATGCCTTTTCCCTGCAGATATTCGATCATACTGGCAATACAGGCGTTCAGATTGACGATGTCATTGCCGGCGCATTGGTGCGCAACTATTCGCTCGATATCACGTCGCTGCCGGCGGGAGACTATGTCGCCAACCTGATTGTTTACGGTTTTGAATCCGGCCTGACGCAGTCCGGCATTATTGTGGACGGCCAGCAGCGCATTGAGCGAGAGCTTGAGATTGCGCGCTTTTCTGTAAGCGGCTGAGCGTCGGGGCGCGGCGCCTCCGCTTGCTCCGAGCTTGAAACAGCGGGCATGGAACGCACAGCCGACCGAAGACAAACGCGTCACATACTCTTCCGGTGACGAATCCGGCATGATGATTATGCGATTTCGTAGCTGGTCAAAGCATTGGGGACAGCTCGCAGTGAAGATCAGCCGGCGCAGGCTTCAGTTTGTTTTTCTCATCAGTTGCCTCGTCTTTCTCTGGATTTTCGGCATCACTAGCTTGAAGGCGATGCCTATTGCCAACGACGAATACAGCACAGTAATCCACGTCTATGATATCTGGCGCGATTACCCGTTCAACATACCCGACACGCTTGAAAATGTGTCCACCGTGATTCCGGATCACGGTCCGCTCTATTTCGTTATGATGAATATCTGGCTGCGAATCGCGGGCGCTGACGTCTTTGTCGCCCGCTTGCCATCGGTCTTCTTTGCTATGCTCGCTCTGGCGACAACATATCGCCTCGCGCGCATCGGCGGCCAAGCCGAAGCCGGTCTCACCGCCGTCGCGCTGCTGGCATTCCTCTCGTTTTTCCTTTATTACACGCATATTGCCCGCATGTATACGCTTTTGCCCCTGGCCGCGGGCTTGGTCGTCTGGAGTTATTGGCGGGCGAGTCGCGGCGGCGCGCCCACTCGGCTTTGGATCTGGCTGCTGCTTTTAGTCTCCAGCGCGGCTATCACCTACATTCACTATTCTGGCGCGATTCTTCTCAGCGCGATCGGCTTATACCACCTGCTCTTCGCGCATAAGAACCGGCGTTGGTGGCAGATCTCCGCGCTGGTGACCGGGGCCGCTCTGCTCTTCGTCCCCTGGCTGCCTGTTGTCCTTGATGGAGTGGCGCACTCGCGCGCCGCCATGTCGACAACGCGCCTGTCTTTGCTTGAGGCTCTGGGGGCGGGCTTCACAATTTACGCGAATGGCATAGTTATTCTGCCTGTCATGGTTCTCGCGCTGATTTTGCGATTTCGCAGGCGCTTCAATCGGGCGGAGAAATACATTTTGCTGATTGTATTTTTCGCGTTCGCGCTCCTGCTGCTGCTCAATGAATTCACGCCGCTACTTGTCGAAAGTCGTCTGCGCTATCTCATCTTTCTTGCTGTGCCGGCGGCCGGCGCGCTCGCGCTTGGCTGGCAGTTTGTCCCCGGCGGGGGACGAATCCGCATCGCGCTCTTCTGTATCTGGGCGCTGGCCTCATTTGCCTTCGCGCGCTCCGACTATTTCAACGTCGTTACCAACCGACAGTTGTTGCGCGAAGACAAGCTCGTTCACTATCAAGCATTCAAATATGACCTGCGAGACCTGCCCGGATACGACCAGCTAATCGTCAGCTTTCACCCGGGCGCGCCCGTCGTCTGGAAGACCGCCGAATACTACCGAGCCGTCCTCGACAAATGGAAGTACATCGTTCATATCACCTACGACCAGGAGGGCGAGCTGCTCGTGCAGAGTGGGATACCGCCCCGATTTACGCTCGACGACATCGACGCCGACAGTGATGGCCTCTGGGTGATCCACAATCCCCGGCAGACCGACCTGCATGCGCTGGACGTCTACCAGCACTGGTTCCTGGAGCGCTTCAAGCCTTGCAAGCGTTTCGTAGAAACCGCGGACAATGTCATCAAGTTTTATCTCAGACGGTCGCTGCCCTGCGGCCTGGCTTTTGCCGAAAATCCGCTGGCGATTGAATATGACAATGGGTTGCGACTGGCCAATCTCATCGTTGAAGAAGCGCCAAGCCAGCTGAGCGTCTATTTCTGGTGGGCTGAGATCTTGCAAAGCGAGTACTCGTTCTCGCTGCAGGTCTTCGATCAAGATTCCAACCGAGTGCTGGGCAGCGACGGCTTGATCTGGCGCGCGCCAGCCCACGAGCGCAGCCTTGACGTTTCGGCGCTGCGGGCCGGCGAATACACGCTGCAGCTGATCGTCTATGACTATGAGACGGGCGAAAGCCAGCCGGGCTTAATTCTGGAAGAGCAGCGCCGCTTCGAGCGCCGGGTGGAAATCGCGCGCTTCACCGTTGAGGCTTGAGGCCGCGCGCGTCAAGCGTCATCGCCGCTTGGACAACTTTCCAGCATGTCCGTCAGCCGATAAATCGAAACATAGTCATCGCTGTAGGCTGCGTCCACGTAGCGGAAGGTCTCGTCTTGTCGCTCCCAGTAGTGTAAGCCGCGGTGATGTACGACATGACTGAATCCGTCTTCTATGAGCTGAGTAAGGCCTTCTAGATATTCGACCGGACTTTGAAGCGCACAATTCGTCGGGCGCTGCTCAAGCCAGATCCGGGTTACGGGGTTCGCCCGGAGATAGTCATAGGCGCTATCTGGCGTGCGACTGATGGCGCCTTCGGTCTGCGGAAATCCGGTAAGTGTTTGGTAGTAAAGATATAGCTTGGGGTTTTTTCGTTCGAAGGGTAGCATAATGAGCCGGATGTCGCCCAGTTCTTGCTTTAGCCAGTCCACCCAAGCCAAACGTTCGCTGATGAACGAAGTCTGCGAAAAGGGATCAGAAAAGGCCATTCGTGTCGGAACGTAATATTCAAGAGCTACAATTGCGATGAGCAGCAGCATGAAACCGGGGCGCGCCACCGCGGGGATGTGGCTTCTCAGCGCCGCCAGCCCGAAGCCGGCAAGCGCCGCTAGCGAAAGGGTTACGCCGGGCATGAAGAAGTGTAGCCAGGAAAACAACTTGAATACGACCGGCAGCCATGAGTCGAGATAATGCTTGGGCAGGTAGATGTATTCGTACGAAATCCCATTTATCCGTAGATGCGAGCCGAGATGCAAAGCGATAAAAGTCAGGCACAGCCCCAGCCAGGGAAGCATCTTCCGCCGATAAGCGCGGGTGGCTAACCCGTAAGCGGTTAGCGCGAGCGGCAAGACGCCAAGGTAGCTATGCGCGTTATCCGAAGAATCGTCTCGCATGGGAAGAACGGCGTCAGCAAACGGACCGAGAATCGGATGGCGCGGGTTTACAAAGAACGACGCGAGATCTAACCCTCTCCCCCTCGTGTCTCTGTCGCCATAATACTGAGACGCCTCTTCCAGCGCTCCCCTATCTTGCAGCAATGGTATTGCGCCCAATGCGCTCGACAGAACCACTGCGGCGACCAACAGCGCTATTTGACGCCAATAAGTTATGTCCCTCCAGCGCGATGCGGACAGACCGATTACAACGAGGCCGAGCGCGATCAGTACGACAACATAAAAGTACCAACTGGCGTCGTGGCTCAAGCCCGCCAAGAGTCCGGCGATGACGACAAGTCCGCGGCGCCGCTCAACCACGCCGCGGTGAAAGAAGTAGATCACCAGAGGGAGCGGCGCGGTCCATCCAATATTTGGCCAGTGAGGATGACCAGTTACAAATGGGCTAAATCCGAAGACAACCGCGCCAAACAGCGCGATCCACTTGTCCTCAAAAAGCCAGACGAAATAGATGTATGCGGCCAGCGCGCATGACGCGATGTTCAGCAAATACGCCAGATTAAACGCGTTCGAAAGCGGCAGCAGCAATTGCAGCGCGTTTACCAAAGCGCCGTAGACGAGGAATATCGTGTGGCGCGCCAGCGATACGCCCTCAGGATAATAGATCAGATCCGTGTAGTAACGGTCGGCCTTTCCGCTGAGCACTTGACCGCCGTACCAAATATCCCATAACTTGATGTACACATCGGTGCTGCCTCCAGTTGGCAGCACGAAGACATCCGTCCGAAACACGTAGACGATCGTCGGGAAAGTCATCACCAGCGTCAGCAGCGTGACGACAATGATGAAGCAGCGATGTTCGCGCAGGCAACAGCACAGCTTGCGCATGGATATCTCCGTCGACCGCATAGAAGGAAGAGAGCCCGGCTCTCTACTGCGGCGCGGCTCAAGCGGGCTTCTCGCCGCTTGTAACCAGCCCCATCCTACTATATCCTAGATTTGCAATCGAACACGCGAGCCAGCCCTCGTATTCTCTGCCGATCCGTTAAGGAGATCCGCCCAGTGACCCGAAGTCCGCTCGCTCGCGCTTGTACGCTTCTACTGCTGCTCTCGCTGTTGACCCTGAGCGCGCTTGGCATCGGCGAAAAAGACGAAGATGACGCGACCGCCAATAGCGCGCTGCCAGCGGACGCAGCCCGCATCATCAACGACGAAGGCGGTCCGGCTATCATCACTGGACAACTGCGCTACACCAACGCTTTCTTCACCGACGGCGTTGACGAGCCGCTCATTATCCTGGAAGACCAGGCTGGTTTCATCGATCGGGACGAGGATTTTATCTTGCCGCTCGCCTCCCAGGCCCTCGGTCAGATCACTTCCGACTTCGAGATTTCGCCCTTCACGTACAGTCTGCCGCTGCCCCAGGCGCCGGCCGGCAGCTTGCGCGATGTCGATAACGACGGCGCAGACGACAGCGGCGTCATGGTCTTTTCCATAGCGTTTTGGGCCAACAAGTTCGGCGGACCTTTGCTGGACAAATGCGATCTGCACGGCGGCGGTTGGTCAACCTCATACGCGTCAACGCGCGCCAGCTTTGAACCGGATACGCTTATGGAGATCATCGGCGGCAAGTTCATCATTTACGCGCCCGAAGCCGGGCAGGGTTTCCCCGCGGGCTTTGGCGCCGACGGCTTATTGTTCACCGCGGACGACCCGATCGTGACCGTGCCGAAAGGCTATTCGATGGTGGACATGGATACGACGCCCTTCGTCTTCGATCGCGCCGCGCGCCCCATCATCGACCTGATCGAGCCGGACGAAGCCGCCATCAACGACTTTTCGCAGCTCAGCTACAGCGAAGCCTTCACCGCCATGATCGACCTCTTTCGCCGCGAGTACGCCTATACCGAGCATTACGCGCTGGATTGGGATGCGCTGGAAGAGACCTATGCGCCACGCTTCGCCGAAGCCGAGACCAGCGATGAGGATGAACGGTCGGCCGTCTACGCGCTGGCGCTGCGCGACTTTCTATGGGAGATTCCCGATGGCCACGTGAGCATGCCCCTGGGCGCCATTACCGACTTGTTTCGCGAAGAAACCAATGGCGGGCTCGGTCTTTCGCTGACGGAGCTGGATGACGGCCGCATCGTCGTCAGTTTCCTGCTGGATGGCGGTCCCGCCGCCAATGCCGGCCTTGAACTTGGCGCTGAGATACTGGCTTGGGATGGTGGAAGCGTAGAGGAGGCGATAGAAAGAGAGTTCGTTTGGGCGAAGCAGGCTCTGGCCACCGCGCACACGCTGCGCCTGCAGCAGCTGCGCTACATCACGCGTTTCCCCTTGGGCGCGGAAGTGGATCTGACTTTCCGCAACCCGGAAAGCGAAGACGAGCAGGCAGTGACGCTCGGCGTCATCAGCGAGCGCGCCAGCTTCTCCCACTCTTCTTTCTACGCGGGCATTGACGGCTGGGAGTATCCGGTCGAATTCGACATCCTGCCCAGCGGCTATGGATATGTCGCCATCTATTCCTTCAGCGACAACGAACGGCTGACGGTCGAGCTCTGGGAGCGCATGCTCGAAACCTTCAATGACCAGGATGTTCCCGGCGTAATCATTGATATGCGCCAGAACGGCGGCGGCAGCGGCTACCTCGCCGATCAGCTGGGCGCCTATTTCTTTGACGAAGCGCATATTCTGGGCTACAGTAGCGCCTACAACGAATCAATCGGCGATTTCTATCTTGATGAGCGCTTCAAGGACCAGTTCTGCCTGCCAGACGACGAAGAACACCCGCGCTACGCCGGCGAAGTGGCGGTCATCATCGCGCCGGGCTGCTACAGCGCCTGCGAGTTTTTCGCCCACAATCTGACGACCGATGACCGCGCGGCCATCGTGGGCCATTATCCCACCGGCGGCTTGGGCGGCGCCGTCGATGATTTCCTCATGCCCGACGATATCGAAGTGCGCTTCACCGTCACGCGCGAGCTGGACGCCGATGGCAACATCCACATTGAGGCGCAGGGCGTCGCGCCGACTGTGCGCGTGCCGGTTGCCTACGATGGGTTGTTTGCGGAAGGCGACCTGCTCTTGGAAGCGGCCGAGAAGCACTTGACGGACACGATTCTCGGTGAATTGATCGACGGCGGCGAGCTATCGCTGGGAATCGGCAGCACCGAAGTGCAAGCCAACGGCATCGTCGGTCCCGATCAGCGGGTGCGCTACCGCGTGACCTTGCCCGCCAATCGCGCCGTCAGCGTTTACCTCAGCGGCGAAGACGACTCAGTCGATACCATCCTGGGCATCTATGACCGCAACGGCTCGCAGCTTCTGGGCGAGAACGACGACGCCGATGACGACACGCTCAGCTCCGCCTGGATCGATCTCGAGATCGGCGCCCAAGCCGGCGTATTCATCTTTGAAGTGCGCGTGAAGAATACGAGCGAAAGCCAAACCTTTACGCTGAAAGTAGTCGGCGTCGAAAAGGACGAAGAGGAATCCGAGGTGGCTGCTGACCCAGACGCTGTGGAGACTGAAGCCGAAGACAACTCGTACGACGGGCACAACTCAGAAGACGGATAAAACGACTCAGTACGAATTTGTAGGGGCGACATACCATGTCGCCCGTTATTCTCCGCATTCGCGTATTCTAATCCCACTCGCGCTCATCGACGATCTTGCGCGCGCCCGCGTCTATGACCCCAGCCTCGACGAAATTCACCGCGTCGATCCGCAGCCGGGCCGCCTGCCGCGCCAGCGCGCTCAGTCTTTCCGCCAGATCGCCGCGTTCCGCGCCCTCGTTGAGCTCAACATTTATCGTGACCACATCGCGATTCGCGGGCCGCGTGATCACCGCTTGCATATTCCTGATCTGGGGAAACTGCGCCGCGGCGTAGGCCAGTTGATTCGGATGCAGAAACATGCCCCGCACTTTGATGGCTTCGCCGCTGCGTCCATATAAGCCCAGCAGTTGCTGACCTTCGCATTGCGCTTGTTCCGCCAATGCGCCCAGGTCGCCCGTTCCAAAGCGAATCAGCGGGTAGGCTTTGTTCAGGGTAGTCGCGACAATCTCGCCGCTCTCGCCAGCCGGCAAGGGCGCGCCCGTCTCTGGGTCGCAGACCTGCAAGTAAACGCTCGGCATGATGCAAAATCCGGCTGCGCCAGCGCGCGTATAACCGATGAAGCCTACATCAGCCGTGCCGTAGGCCGAGGTCGTCTTCATCCCATACTCGCCTTCGAAACGCTCGCGTTGGCTGGGCCTGTAGGGCTCGGCCGAAAACAGCGCTTTCTTCAGCGGGACCGCCCCGGCGCCCAGGCCCATCTCGGCCGCCTTGTCCAGCAGCGTCATCAGATAACTCGGCTGCCCGACGAAGCCAGTCGCGCCCAGCGCCGTCATCATCATGATCTGCAGCTCGGTATTGCCGGGTCCAGTCGGAATCACGGTGGCGCCGCAAGCGCGAATCGCCTCGTCCAGCAGGATGCCGGCCGGCGTCAGGTGGTACATGAATGTGTTGAGCACGCGGTCGCCCCGCCCGAGGCCAATGTAGCGAAAGGGCGCCAGCATTGATTCGGGATCTTCCGGCGGCGGCTGCGGGTCGTAGATGGGACCGGGCGAGATATAGATGCGCGGCAGGTCCTGCGGGTCGATGGTTAAGAAGCCGCCAAAGGGGGGATTCGCTTGATGCATCTCCACCAGCGCGTCCTTGCGCAAGACCGGGATCTTCGACAAGTCCTCCGCGCCCTTGATGTCGGCCGGCGCCAGGCTCGCCTCATCCAGCAGCGTCCGAACCGCCGGCGCGTGATCGTAGGCCTGCCGCACCAATTCGCTTATTCGTTCGTCGATGTCCTTCACAATGTTTCTCCCGCCGTCTTGCCCGTACACATTCCGTGTCGGCTGTGTGTTCGCTGCACCACTCTCCTTGTGGGAGACGGGTCCGGAGGGTGAGGGACGCGCTTAGCCAAGCCAGCGTTTGCGCCGCTTGTAATGCTTGACTTCGCGGTAATTCTTGCGCCCGCCCGCCTGATTGAGTCCCAGATAGAACTCCTTGATGTCTTCATTCTCGCGCAGCTGTTTCGCCGGTCCGTCCAGGACGATGCGGCCATTCTCCATCACGTAGGCGAAGTCGGCCAGTTCCAACGCGGCGCGCGCGTTCTGCTCGACGATCAAGACCGACATGCCTTCCTGTCGATTGATCTGGCCGATGATCTCAAAGATCTCGCGCACGAGCAGGGGCGCCAATCCCAGCGATGGCTCGTCCAGCATGAGGATCTGCGGATGCGCCATCATCGCTCGGCCGATCACCAGCATCTGTCCCTCGCCGCCGGACAGGTAGCCGCTCACGCGCCGCGATAACTTTGCCAACTGCGGAAAGTAATGATAGACGCGTTCCAGGTCCGCGTGAATATGGCGGCCGCCTTGATAAACCATGCCGCCGACGCGCAGATTCTCTTCTACGGTCAGATGCCGAAATAGCAGCCGGCCTTCGATCACCTGCACCAGCCCCATGCGCACGACATCCTCGGGCGACAGGCCATTGAGCCGCGCGTCGCCCCAAATTATCTGCCCGCGCGTGACCTCGCCCAACTCCGCCTTTAGCAAACCGCTGATGGCTTTCAGCGTCGTCGACTTGCCAGCGCCGTTTGGTCCCAGCAGCGATATGATTTTGCCCGGCTGCACCGCCAGCGTGATGCCGCGCAATACCAGTATCACGCTGTTGTAGACCACCTCGATGTTGCTGACCGATAGCGTCCGCGTGGTGGTCAATTCTTTCTGACTCGCAACGACAGTCATCGATTGTCTTAGTGGTCCGGAATACTCTGAACGATCAGAGGATGAAGCCCCTCCCTCCTTGTGGGGGAGGGGTTTGGGGTGGGGGCTACTGTCCCCGCAGCTGCGGAACCGGCATGAAATCCGTCAGCGCATGCACGATCGGCACGAACATCTTGCCGCTCGGCCCATCCACCAGCAGCGCGTCCGCCGGTCCCGTCGCGAAACCGGACATATCGGCGTTGGCGTACTTCATCACCGCCATGCGGTTCATCGTGCCGTCGCGCATGCCTTCTTCAAATCGATGATGCATCAAGCCGCCCAGAATGGCGTAATCCATGCTATCGACCGTTTCGCGGATGTCCGCGCCGGTGACCGCGTCGAGGCTGCCAACGCGGTTGATCGTGCGAATATAGGTCTCGATGATGGAATCAAGCACGCCCCAGGTCAGTAGATAGGCGATGTTCTGCTCGGTAGGACCGCGTTGATTCAGCGTGAACTGCTGATAAACGAATTGCACCGCCGGGCTGCTCAGCTCCGTCCACCAAAGGAATGGCATCGAGCCGAACATGCCATCGACCGCCGGCAAGCCATTCGGCTTCAAGACGCGCTGCCCCAAGAGGCCGACCGTCGTATCCATCACCCAATTGACGCCGGCCAGCTTGATCTCCTCCTCCAATCCCAGGTCGACCAGCGTGCCGGCGATCAAAGCCGGTCCCGTCGCCAGCGTATTGGTGTAGATGATATTGGCGCCGCCATCAATGGCGTTCTGCACCTGCGTCAAGATGTCCGTATCGGTCGGCAGGAAGAATTGCGGCTCCGCCAAGACATCCACACCCAGCCCGGCGCAGTATTCGCGCGCCGCCGGCTCCGTGCCCGACCGGCCAAAGGCGTTGGGCCAGGTGACGAATCCGATCACTGGATCGGGGAAGATCTCGGGGCTGGCCGCCACGAACTGACAGAAGAAGCCAAACTGATTGATATAAAGCGGATTGCTGGCGTAGAGCCAACCGGGCGTTTGCCCGTCTTCGCCATAGAGGCTCTCGATGGACCCGGCCGATATGAAGGAGACGATTTCATCTTCCGCCAATTGCTCGCGCAGCAACTCGCCGTCATCGGAGCTGTACAGCACCAGCAGGTCAAGCTCGTCGCCGTAGGTGCTGGTGAAGCGATCGTAGGCGCTTTGCGCCGCTTCTCGACTGCCGCCGGTATCTTCGTAGATCTGCGCCAATTCCGCGCCGCAGACGCCGCCGCGGCTATTCCAATAGGCCACGCCGTCGGTCAATGCTGACACGACCGGCTGCGTGATGAAGGCGTAGGGTCCGCTCAAATCGCCGAAATGAAAGACATTCAGCGTCTCGCCGGTCAGGTCGACTTCGCACTCGGTCAATTGCGACGGGTAGGGCAGCATGTCCTGCGCCAAGCCCGGCAGAGCGCCTGCGATCACAAACAGCAAAGCGAGCATTACACAAAGTTTCTTCATAGCCAGTCTTCTCCTTGAGCTGATGTTCTCAGCCTCATCCCTTGATCTTACTAGCTTTTACTAGCACTAGCTTATGACAATCGGGGGCGTAAAGCAACTAATAGGAATACGGTCTCAGCTTCCAGGCGACCTTGAAGACCTCCCAGCGGTGGGCGATGCCGCGCGGCTCCAAGACCAGGAAGACGATCAAGGCGCCGCCGAAGAGAATTGGATTGATCGCGCTCGTGATATTGACCACATCGATGAAAGGGAATAGCGCAGGCAGCGCCGCCGTCAGCCAGGGCCGCAGCGCCGGTATCAGCGCCTCTTGCAGCAGCCTTATGAAGGCAACGCCGAACATCGCCCCCAATGGAAAGCCGGCGCCGCCGATGATCAGCATCGCCAGCATCTCGATGGATACATCCAACTGGAACATATCCAGCGACAGGCTGTTGCGCTCGAAAGCCAGCAGGCAGCCGGCGATCCCGGCGTAGACCGCGCTCAGGAAAAAGGCGCGCAGCTTGTAGGCGAAGACATTGATGCCCAGCAGCTCAGCCGCCAGGTCATTATCCCGAATGGAGATGAACGCGCGTCCCGTCCGCGTCCGGATGATGTTGCGCGCCAGGAACATCAGCAGCACCGCCAGCGGCACAATGAGGTAATACATGGCGATGTCATCAGCGAAGCTCAGCGCCTTGCTCCGGCTGACCTGCGCCACGAACTGCTTTGTCTCGTCGCCGGGCGCCAGTTTGATGCGGTATTCGCCGGCTTTGCTCGCGATATACGAAAGCCCGATGTCATTGCCAGCCGCGTCTTGGTGAACTGTCATGTTGACGTCGCCGGCCGGCACGTTCTCGCCGCCGGGATTGACCAGTTCGATCGCCGGGTAGGCGCCCTCCAGCGCGCTGAAACGCAGCGAAATCACATCGACGAAATAGCGATCGCCCGCCTCGAAAGCAAGCGGTGTATCGTCCGTCAGCGAATCGGTGGCGTAGGGCGCAAAGGGACCAATAATAGGCGCTGGCACGTTCAGGGGGCGGGTGCCGCCGGTCAAGTCTTCCAAGGGATAACGCAGCGCCCAGGGGATGATGAACTGCGCCGCCAGGGTCGCCATCGCCAGATAGAAGCCCTTGACCCGCAGCGACGGCAAACCAAATACGAGTCCGATCAGCCCCGTTAGCAGGGAGCTAACCGGCAGCGCCGTCCAAAAGCTGAAGCCCAGCTCGCGCGCCAGAATCGCTGAGCCATAGGCGCCGATCGCCATGAAGGCGGCATGACCCAAGGAGATCTGCCCGGTGTATCCCACCAGGATATTCAGTCCCTGCACCGCAATGACGAAGATCGAGATGCGGCCGATCAAGCCGATGTACTGATCGCCGACCAGGTCCAGCCCCAAGGGGCCCGAATCCGAAACCAGCGGCAGCAGCAGCAGCGCGGCGAAAGCCAGGTTCTTCCAGAGCTTGTCGCGCCGCGTGCGGTCGATGGCCATATCCTCTTCGTATGTGGTGTCGAATACGCCCGCCGGCTGCATATTCGTCATCGCCGTTCCGCCATTAGCCTTCAGATCCGCTCGATGCGTTTCTCGCCGAACAAGCCGTCCGGTCGGATGACCAGCACCAGCATCAAGACCACGTAGGGCGCCAGATTCGTGCCCACCTGCTCCGATGCGTTGAGCAGCGTGCCGAACTGCTCGACGATGCCGATGATGATCCCGCCAACCAGCGCGCCGCTGATCGATTCCAAGCCCCCCAAGAGCACAGCCGGGAACACGCGCAGCGCCACAAAGCTGATGTTCAGCGACAAGCCGACCGCGCCGCCTTGCAAGACGCCGGCGATGCTCGCCAGAAAGGCCGCCACCGCCCAGGTGATCGCCAGTATCACGCGCACGCGCAAGCCGACTGATTGCGCCAGTTGCTGATCTTCCGATGTCGCCCGCATCGCCAGCCCCACGCTGGTATATCGGAAGAAGAGGATGAAGCCGAAGAAAGCGATTAGCGCCAGTACAAAAGCGATGACCAGCTCGACGCGGATGATGGCGAGCCCGTCCAGCGCTTCTCGCAGCGAATCCAGGCGAATCGGTCGGAAGCGGCTGCCCGTCGCCGGATCGACGAAGATCGGCAGGCTCAGCTCCACCGTGCCCCAAGCGATCTGCGTCACGCCATGCAGCACCTCAGCCACCGCCAGCGTCATCAGCACTGCCGTGAAAAGCGGCTGCCCGATGAGCGGCCGTATCGTGAAACGCTCCACCGCCAAGCCCGTCAAGATTGCGCCGGCGAAGGTGCCCGTCAGCGCGTGCAGCCAGCGCCACTCGCCCCCGCCAGCCGTCATCAGCGCGGTCAAGGCAACTGCGCCCCCGGCTGTGATAAGCAGATTGCGCCGCTCGCGCAGGTTGCGAGAACTGAGGGTGGTCATGATCATGAACATGGTCGCCGCCGCCAGCAGCCCGGCGCCGATGATCGAGATCTCGTTGACGCTGAAAAAGCTCCAGAATATCATGCCGCCGACGACCATCATCCAGCCGTGCGCGAAGTTGAAGACGCCCGAGGCTTTGTTGATGACCACGATGCCCAGCGCCACCAAGCCGTAGACGCCGCCAACAAGCAAGCCCGAGATCAAGGTCTGCACGATGCGCGCCGCCCGCAAGCCCGCCAGTTGATCACCGACGAAAAGCGCCAGCGCGATCCCGGCAAGCGCGTAGAGCGCCCAGGTCAGATGTCGTTTGTTGCGGTTGATGTATTCGGCCACTGGCTCTGTCCTCGCGGGCGATCTGATAGGTCGCCCCTACAATTTGCTTGCGCGGCGGGCGATTGACGACCGTGCGTACGGGCGAGCCGCCGGCTCGCCCCTACAGTTGTCGCCGGCCAGATTCACACATCAGCCACGCGCAGCTCCGTCTCCACCGTGCCCGTCCGCCCGTCGCGATAGCGCACCTCGGCGCGTACATGCACCTGCCGCCGCCCGCCGTAGATCGCTTCCAGCAGCTCGTGATATTTCTCATGCAAGGCGCCCCGCCGCAGCTTGCGCGTCCGCGTCAATTCCGCCTCGTCGGCATCGAATTCCTTGTGCAGGATGACAAATCGCCTGACTTGCGAGTAGACCGGCAGCGACTCGTTGACCGCGCGCAGCTCGCCGCGGATGATCTCGTAGACTTCCTCCCGCTGCGACAGATCGACATAGGTGGTGAAGGCGATGCCGCGCTTCTCTGCCCAGCGCGAGACGTTCTGGAAGTCAATCACGATGATCGCCGAGACGAAGTCCATATCAGCCCCGCCGATCGTCATCATGTCTTGCACGTAGGGGCTGAATTTCGTCCTGCCCTCGATGTATTGCGGGCTGAACTTCTCGCCGCTCGCCAGCTCGATCAAATCTTTGACGCGCTCCAGGTAGATCAAGTGGCCCGTCTTCTCGTCCATGTGGCCCGCG
>JAPOYS010000121.1 GCA_026706455.1 Chloroflexota bacterium
TATTGGCAACACGAAACTCTTCCCCAATGCGCGATTCATCGTGCAGCGCGAAGAATTGGCTTGGTTCCTGGCGCCGCCAATCGCCAGCGCCTTCTACTACCCGGAGCTGCGGCATTACTTCGCGGATATCATGGATCAGGTGGACTGCATTGAAGGCGATATGCAGGTAGAGCCGGGGCTTGAACTGGCTCTTGTAGGCGGTCATACGCCAGGAAGCATGGTCGTATTGATCGAAACGGCAAACGGCAAGGTTGGCCTGGTAGGGGATTTCTACTACAACTACGTCAACATGGAATACGACTGGCCGCCGGGCGCCTATTGGGACTTGGGCCAGTGGCTGCGCAATTCCCGCCGCATTAAGCAAATGGCTGATATCGTCATCCCGAATCACGATTACCGTTATATGGAGTTGTATCCCGGGGGTGTCATTGAGTAAAGGATGATCCGGGCGACCGTAGAAACGTTCAGATAGCGCAATTTCGAGGACATCACCGTCTGGCATCACAGCCACACGATGAGCCACATAACGCGCCGCCGCCAAATCAAACGATGAGAAACTTTCCGCGAAGAGTTGGCTGTCCCTGGTCAACATAAGGAATTATATGAGCATCGTGCGACGCAAGGAATTTGAAGGCGCGCACTGAAACTTGACAACCAATCATTGACTTTTGAATAGACGCTTTGCACTATGGCGGCGAATTTGCGCTGCATGGCGAGATTGATCGTCATACCGTGATCAAGCCGCCAGATGGCATTGACCTGCGGATTTCGAAACTCATGCCTGACGCGGCTTTAATGGGCGCCGCCGCGCAAGCAAGTAGTTCCAAGTTAGTCATGCGAAAGAAGCGAGCCTCGTAGGGGCGACCAATCTGGTCGCCCGCTGCCGCTGCGACTTGTGGTTTTGGGCGACATGGTAGGGCGCGTAGACACAGCCCGCCTGTCGCCCCTACAAATCGTTGCTTTAGTGAAATTTGCATTACTTTATTGGTTCTACTTACTTAATGATATACTGTGAGAGCCAGCGTCGATCGTCGGTCCCTAGGCCGACCCAAGACCGGCGCCGGCGGTTATGTTGTCGTTCTATGAGCAAAAGGAGAATCTATGGCAGTGGTGAGCAATCTTGCAAGGTTGTGTATTGATGGCGATTACGCCAAATGGAGGAAATCACAATGACAAAGCGAACCATGATTCTAGCGACAATGCTCCTTCTGTCCGCCATTTTGGCATCGGGGCTTGGGCTGGCGCAAGGCGCAACGCTGAACGTCGCCTGGCCCTATCAAGTGCCGCCAACGGGCCATTTCAACACCTTCGCTTCCGGCGGCATCACCCTGGGTCAATATCAAGATTTGCACGAGCCGCCCCTCGCGGTGCTGATGTGGGCGACGGGAGAATATCAAGGCATGGTTGCCGAAGAATTCGGCTGGGACGCCGATGGCAACTATGGGATCAAGATGGTGGAAGGCAATAGCTGGAGCGATGGCAGCGCCATGACGGCCGCCGACTTGATGGCGACCTTCAATATCTTCCGCCTGCGCGGGGATGCCGTTTGGGCCAATATGTCGGCCATCGAACAGGTCGATGACTACAGCGTGAAATTTGTCATGGACGCGCCCTCGAGCCTGGCCGAGCGCATCATCTTGACGACCAATTTGCGGCCCGCCAGCGTCTTCGGCGACATCGCCGACCGCGCGGCAATGATGAGCCCGGATGATGAGGGCTGGGACGCGCTCCTGCAAGAACTGACCGAGTTCCGGCCTGAATCGCCCGTCTCCGGCGGTCCCTACACGATCCTGCCCGATACCATCTCCGAAGCCAATCTCATGATGGAACTGAATCCGGGCGGTTTCGCTGGCGACTTTCAGAACTTCGACATGGTTCGTATGTGGAACGGCGAGACCGAGGTGGTCACGCCGCTGGTCGCCAATGCGGAGCTCCATTACATCACGCATGGCATCCCGCCGACAACCGAAGAAGACTTCGCCAATCGCGGCATCGACATCGTCCGCTCCGGCATGAACAATGGTCCAGGTCTGTACGTCAACCACGCCGTGTATCCGCTGAATCTGGTTGAGGTGCGGCAGGCGATCGCCCACGCCATCGACCGGATTCAGAACGGCGTCGTCAGCCTGGGCGACTCCGGCGTCGCCGTCGAATACATGACCGGCATGAGCGATGGCTTGTCGGAAGCCTGGCTCAGCGACGAGACGCTCGATTCGCTGAACTTCTATGACTACGACCTCATGAAGGCGGAGGAGTTGTTGACCGGCGTCGGCTTCAGCCGCAACGATGACGGCGTCTGGGTCGATGACAACGGCGATCCGCTCTCCTTCGAGCTGACCTTCCCGCAGGAATTCGCCGATTGGTCAGCCGCGGCCGAAAACGCCACCGCCCAGCTTAACGACTTCGGCTTCGATATTTCCGCCCGCGGCGTGCAGTTCCAGCAGCATCCGCAAGACATCTACAGCAGCAACTTCGAGATGGCGATTCGCAACTGGGGCTTGGGCGACCCGATTCCCGGGCGCAGCTACCTGCAAGCCTACAACCGCTACAATGGTCAGGGCCAAATGGCGGGCGAAGGCGCCGGCGCCGGCATGAACTTCGACAACAACGTCGACTTCAGCGGCGGCATGGTCAACGTATTCGACCTGTCCAACCAGAGTTCGCAGGGCGTTGACAAGGGCGCGCAGGCTGCATTGGTGACGCAGTTGGCGCTGTCCTACAACGAAGTGCTGCCAGCGATTCCGCTATGGGAGCGCTACACCAACAACGCCCTGAACCGCAGTTTCGTCAGTGTTCCCGATTCAAGCGATTCGATCTTCGCGAACTTCGGCGGCGGCGCTGACAACTGGATGACCACGCTCATCCTGACGGGCGTCACCGCGCCAGCCGATATGTAATCAGGACTTTGAACGGCAAAGTCATTCGTCCGGAGGGGCGGGTCGGCGACTCGCCCCTTCCCCACCGTATAGCTGGCGAGGACGTCGCTGAAATATACTGATGACTGATTTTCAGTTGCTTGACGCGGGCCAGGACGCGCTTGAGCAAGCTCTTAGCCCAAAAAGAAAACTCGTTCCGGCTCCAGTCGAGAACTTCTACAAGAACTATTACGTTCGCGTATTTGCCCAGGCGATTTTGACAATTTGGGCGGTCCTGACGGTCACATTTTTCCTCGTCCGCCAGATGCCCGGCAACCCAATTGATGTCTTGATCGAACAGATTCTCACGCAGGAGGGCATCTCCTACCAGGAAGCCTACGATCGCGTCGCCGCCAGCTTCAACTTCGACCCCGATGCCACCTTGTTTGACCAATACCTGGACTATATTCGGGATCTGCTGCATCTCGACCTGGGCACATCCATTACCTCCCCCGGCACCAGAATCATTGATGAAATCGCGCGCTTTTTGCCGTGGACGCTATTCGCCGTCGGCTCCGGCTTTCTGATTAGCTTTGTGCTCGGCGTCATTCTCGGCATGACGATGGCATATTATCGCGATTCGGCGCTGGACCATGCCATGTCGCTGGTCTCGTCGTTTTTCACCGGCGTGCCCAATTACATCTGGGGCTTGCTGATCATAATCGGACCTGGCATTTCCTGGAACTGGTTCGATGTCGGCGCGGCGCGCGGCACCTATGACCCGGGTCTGACGCCTGGCCTGAACGCCGCATTCATCGGCAGCGCGATCGAACATGCCCTGCTGCCTATCATTACCTACGTGCTCGCCACATTGGGCAGCTGGATGCTGAGTATGAAAAGCAGCACGACCAGCGTTCTCAACGACGACTACGTGAACGTGGCCGAGGCTCGCGGCTTAAAAGACCGCCGCATCATCACCGCCTATGTCGGGCGCAACGCCATGCTGCCGCTTTTCGCCCAATTGAGCATCAGCATCGGCTTTGTGCTGGGCAGCGGCGTTGTAATTGAAGAGATATTTGTCTATTGGGGTTTCGGCCATTATCTTTTCCAGGCGATCACCGTTCGCGACTACACAAGCGTTCAAGGCGCGGTCTTGATCCTCTCATCCACCTTTGTCTTCAGCAACTTGTTCGCCGATCTCACCTATGGTCTGCTAGATCCGCGCGTGCGCGTCACGGGGGAGAAATGAACAGCAAGACGCCCTCCCCGCCGCATCCGCTCCTGACTCTTTTGCGGCTGCCGTTTACTCTGCTCTTCGCTGTCTTCAGCTTCATCAATCGCTTGCGCGCCAATCGGGCCGGCTTCATCGGCTTCCTGGGTTTGCTGGCCTATTTCGTCATGACCTTTATCATGCCGCACTTCATCGCCTTTGACGGCGAAGTCAATCTCGATGAAATCGCAGGACCGGTCGGCTCGCGAATTCAGCTAGCCGTCCACACCGATAACGCCGAACTGAGAACCTTCGAGGACCTGGCTGGCAAGACGGTCGGCGTCGTCGATCAAACCGGCGGGCCCAGCTTGATAGCGCCCTACGCCGATAGCATCAACATCGAGAAGTATCGCTGGACCAGCCGCCGCGCCGGACCCGGCATTCGCGCCGCTCTGATCGATCTGGCAAACAAAGAGATCGACGCCATGCTGATTTTCTCGAAAAGCGTTGAACAAATCCGCGCTGATGCTGAAGACGCGGAGTTGCAAGCCCTGTTCGCCGAGCGCATCGTCGTCTCCAATCCAGAACTGGGACCCCCGCATCTGCTGGGCACCGACACGCAGGGCCGCGATATCGCCACGCACATCGTGCACGGGGGCCGCATACTAATTCTGACGGCTGTCATAGGCGGCGTGATTTCAACCATTATTGCATTGGTTGTCGGCTCGCTTTCCGCGATGATCGGCGGCGCCTTCGACGCGGCGATGACCGCTCTGTCGAATCTGATTCTGGCGGTGCCGCGCCTCATCCTGCTGGTGGTGCTGGCTGGTTTGATCCGCTTTGAGAATACGCTCTTTCTGGGCTTCATGATTGGGCTGCTGGGCTGGCCGCCGTTGATGCGCGCCATCCGCGCCCAGGTCCTGAGCTTGCGCGAAAGAGATTTTGTCGAAGCGGCGCGCTCGCTCGGTCTCAGCACCTATCACATCATGTTCCGGGAAATGTTGCCCAACATGATCAGCTACGTCATGATCAATTTCATCTTCGCCATTACCTTCGCCATGTATGAGCAAATTGCCTTGCTCGTGCTTGGGCTGGCGCCCATTGACGATTACACCTGGGGCGTCATGCTCTACTTCGGCCGCTCGCGCGGGACCTTGTACAATCCCGATGGCGCCAGTATGGCGCTCTCGCCGGTGCTGGCGATCGCCTTCTTCCAGGTTTGCCTGGTGCTCTTCGCGCGCGCGCTCGAAGAGATCTTTGATCCGCGCCTGCGGGCCGCGGTTTAGAGGCTGCCATCATGTCGCAGAACCTGCCGCCCGATGTGGCGCTCAAAGTCGACGATCTCTCCATCGTGTATCGCACCGACCGCGGCGAGGTCAAGGCGACAGCCAATGTATCTTTCGCGCTGAGAAGCGGCGAGGCCATGGCGCTCATCGGCGAGAGCGGCAGCGGCAAGACCACCATCAGTCTGGCGCTGATCCGCAAGCTGCCCAAGAACGCTTTAATCACCAGCGGCCAGATCCTCTATCAACGGAATCAAGAAGTCCAAGATGTGCTCAAGTTGAATAGCAGACAACTGCGCGAATTCCGCTGGAATGAGTGCGCGATGGTGTTTCAGGGGGCGCAGAACGCCTTCAATCCAGTTCTGAAGATCCGCAAACAGTTTGAAGACACCGCCCAGTCACATGGCTGGAGGGACAAAGCGGCGGTACGCGAGCGGGCGCTCAGCCTGCTCCAACTGGTGCGCCTGGATCCCGAGCGAGTCTACGACGCCTATCCGCATGAACTAAGCGGGGGAATGAAACAGCGCGCCTTGCTCGCCCTTGGCGTCTTACTCAGTCCGCAAGTTGTCATTCTCGATGAACCAACGACCGCGCTCGATATCCTTACGCAGCGCGCCATCATCGACGTATTGAACGACATGCGGCGCCAACTGGACTTCAGCATTATATTCATCAGTCACGATCTGTCTCTGGCGGCGGAAATGGCGGATCATGTCGCAACGGTATACGCCGGGGAAATCGTCGAGCTTGGCGGCGTCAACGATGTTTTCTATCAGTCGCTCCATCCATATACGCAGGGCTTGCTGACATCAGTGCCGACGCTCGAGCATACGCAAGACTTGCTGCAAAGCATCCCGGGATCGCCGCCCAATCTGATCACGCCGCCAGTGGGATGCAAGTTTCATCCGCGTTGCGCCTTCGCCGACGATGTTTGCATGGAGGATAGCCCGCCGCTAGCGGTTGATGTTGGCGGGCATCTCGCCGCCTGCTGGCACAAAGATCGCCTGATCGAAAGCCGAAAGGCGAGGGTCTAGTGTCGTCGCCCATCATCGAACTCAAACACGTCTACCGCAGTTTCAAGTCCGGTCGGGAGATCGTGCCCGTCCTGCAGGATATCAATATCGCAGTCAAGCGACTCGAGTTCCTTTGTCTGGTCGGCGAGAGCGGCTGCGGCAAGACAACCACCGGCAAGATTATCTGCGGCCTGCTGCCGCCAAGCGCTGGCGTCGTCGATTTCGAGGGCGCGGAAATCGCCTCTTTGCGCGGCGAAAACTACCGGCGCTTTCGCCGATCCGTGCAGATCATTCATCAGGATCCCTATGCATCGCTGAATCCGACTCAGACCGTCTCCGAGATGCTCAGCTATCCACTGCGCAGGCACAAACTGGCGCCCAATCGACGCGGCGTTCTGCAGCGCGTGCGCGAATTGCTCGATTTGGTTGACCTGACGCCGGTGGAAGACTTCATCGACAAGTATCCGCATCAGCTTAGCGGCGGCCAGCGGCAGCGCGTCAGCATCGCGCGGGCGCTCACCACCGAACCGTCTGTCATCGTCGCCGACGAATGCGTCAGCATGGTGGATGTCTCCATTCGCATCGGTCTCCTGCAAATGATGATGGACCTGCGCGCCCGGCTGGACGTGACGATCGTTTTCATTACGCACGATTTGGCGCTGGCCAAATACTTCGCCTGGGATGGCCGGATCGGCGTGATGTATTTGGGGAGGCTGGTAGAAATTGGTCCTACCCAAGAGATCATTCGCAATCCGCAACACCCATATACCAAGGTGCTGCTCTCAGCGATTCCTGAACCCGACCCGGAAAAGACCCGCAGCAAGCAGCATATTCAGTTGCGGAGCGAAGATATTCCGCGTCTGACGGAGTTGCCGCCCGGCTGTTCCTTCCATCCGCGCTGCCCCTGGTATGTCCGCGACATTTGCGATCGGGAGACGCCTGAGCTGTCCATCCCCTTGAATGCCGTAAACGATGTAGAAGTCGCCTGCTTGCCGCTTCAGCAAGGAAGGGAGTTGGAGCTTCATGACGCCTGAGATGCTCAAGGGGTTTTACCGCATCGCAGTCTTTATTCTGGGCGCGTCAATCGCCTTGCTGTTCGTTGTAAAGCCAGACACGGCGGAGTTCGTCGTGACCGTGCTGACGATTGGCATCGGCGCCGCTCTGCTTGTCCTGGTCATTCTGACGAGCCGGTATTTCAACAAATGACTTCGATCGGCGAAGGCGTTTGACAGCAAAACGCAGCGCGATTAGACTCAATTTGGATGCAAAGAGGCAGCATGGCGACAACCGACATTCGTTTGAAGCGGATTGAAAAAGAATACCAAAGCGTGCGCGAGGGCCAGGATGACATCCTGGACCGAATCGACGCGTACGAAGAGGCGCTGCTGGGGCTGACGCAAGCGGTCGTAGCTAACCATGAATGGAGCAAGCGACAGTTCGCGGAATTCCGGCGGGATATCAGCGATCTGAACGATAAGATGGACAGGCTCATGGCGCACTTGGACGTGCCGCCCAAGCCACCAGCCGGCTTCGTCAAGGAGTGAGGCGCCACTTTCCTATGAAACGGCCTTGTGAGCGCAATCCGCGGACTAAAATCAAGCCGCAAAGTTTGGATGAGAGCGCCGACAACGTGAAGCGCGCCATGGAAAAGTCGAACGAGATGTTGGTCGAATTGAACGAGAAGCTGGACAGGCTCATGGTGCACTTGGACGTGCCGCCCAAGCCGCCAGCCGGCTTCGTCAAGGAGTGAGCGCAAGCGATTCAGCAGCCGACAAGGGAGACAAGACATGGCGACAGCAGACATTCGTTTCAAACGCATCCAGAGAGAATATCGTACCTTGCAAGACGCGCAGGACGAGTTGTTTGACAAGGTGGACAGCTTCGAAGCCGCGCTCCTGGGCTTGACGGAGATGGTCGCGGAGAACTCGCGACAAATCGCGGTATTGAACGAGAAGCTGGACAGGCTCATGGCGCACCTGGATGTGCCGCCCAAGCCGCCGGCCGGCTTCGTCAAGGAGTGAGAGGCGGGGATTTTGCCACAGAGGCACAGAGGGCATAGAGGTTTTTTCACCACAAAGATACGAAGGTCACGAAGTGGCTAGAGGCTTTTCTGTCTCCGATGTAGATTCTGGTTCATTCGGCTGCTGACTCTTGTCTTGCTTTTTGGATTGACACAGAAACCTCCAATAAAGCACCACAAACACGATAGTCACTGTGGAAAAGACAATGATTGTGCACCGCGGGACGCTGTCTGGTGTCAGATTGACCGGGAACTGAATGCCAATTCTCCACAGCGCAACGGCCAAAAAAGATGCAGGCACGACTATTGTAAAGATTAAATGACTGACATCAAGCAATTTGGGATAATTCTTCAAATAGCCTATTCCCTCAAACGAGAAGACTGTACCGCCAAATTGCGCTGATAACTGTTGCTCTAGAGAATGAATATGCGGATACTGACGCTCTACAGAAATCACAATTTGGAGATAACGAATTACGAACAGCATTAAAGCAAGTGTCGCTATAAAGTCGATGCTAGCGAAATCTTTGCTCTCATCTATATTGGCGAGACTACCCAGGAGCCCATTCACTAGAACGTCAGCGTCACCGGAATAAAGCATCTGAAGTAGATTGAAAACCAGCAAGGCAAGGGTATAAAGGAGATACCGATATCGAGTGCGAACATCACTTTTGTTGCGATCTACCATCGCACAATAGTGTTGATACAATATCTCCAGTCGCTTGTCATCTAGTAGCTTGTCGCTTGACATGTCAATCAGGCATTGTTCAGAGCTTTGATTATAGCGTCCTGAGTGAAACTCATTGCCCAACTGGCACCGGAGTTAAGCAGTTCGTCAGGACTTTGGAAGTTCTTGTCCAACTTCACACCGACCAACTTGTTTCTGTTCTCCTTGCTCTTTGCCACTTCAAAGTTGATCCAATTCCTGTATCCGATTTCGGCTGACTTCGGATCCTGCTTGTTTGCATTTTTGCCTACAATCACAAGCGTAGTTGTCGCCTCGCGAATCTTGCGAGTCAAGACGGCCTTGATGCGATCAACTCTCCACGACTGGATTTCGCTTGGTGTCAAGTCGCTGAACAAGAAATCAAAATTGGAGTTTGCATCCCACGCGTTGAGCAGATACTTGTAGTTCCTGTCATCGTCGTAGTCGAAACTCACGAACACCCTTTTCTTTGCCATTTGCATTGGCTCCTGTGTCTGATAGATTCAAGCGCGTCATTTCGAAAGGGACGCACCGCTACCATACCATAAGAATAAAGAAATGTACATGTGTTCTCGAATAATTAATACAATTCTTATACTACCTCTCCCCACCCTCCACAATCCCAACCTCATCCACACTCAGCCCATACAGCCTATAAACCAGCCCATCAATCTCCCGATCCACCGCCTCAATCCGCTGCTCAACCACGCCGCGCTGCACCGCCGTCAGGCCCGGCAACTGACGATGTAGATCCAACATAGTATCAACGAGTTCAACCATCGTGTCATGCATGATCTTGTCGGCCGAGTCCTCAAAGTCGATTGTGCGGATTGGTAATCTCAAAACATAAATGACCTTCACTTCTGCAAAAACCTTGTCAACCATTTGCGGATTCTGCAACTCATATATCCGTTGCATCAGCCGTGAGTTCAACAGCCCAAGAATATATGAATAGCTTAGTGCAGGGCTTGCTTTCTTGAACTTGATAACATGGCATGAGTTAACGCATATTGCATTTTCATCATCGAGCGATGCCAAGAGCCTGTCATCGGTTCTGCGCATTAGAATCTTTGGACTAGCAAACAACTCTGGCTTTCTTGGCGCTGCTAACCACTCACCATAATTCACGTATTCATCTGGGCTTGCAAACGCATATCGTGATATGTGCTTGCCTCTGTAAAGCGTTTTCCAGCCGACTCGCTTTTCCTCTTTGGTCGAATATGGGCGTTCCTTTATTAACTCTCTAGTTTGAGGTGGAGTCCCTTTGCCTCGTTCGTACATCTTGACACCGGCCCTGACAGTTGCGATCTCGCTCAAAGGAATCGTATTGCCGACAACCTTTCTGAGGATCTGTTTATCATCCTCGGAATTACGATAATCAATCTTCCGAAGTTCATTCGCCACGAAAGACGATATCTTTCGTTCGTAGGTTTTCTCGTTTATCTCAATTAGCACTGAACTATCAGTTGTCGGTTTATCTTTCTGAGCAACGAATACCAATGTATCAACGACTGCATCTTTGAATGCCCATCCGGACTGCCAGATTTTCAGAATGCTATTTTCCGTCAGAATCCACTTTCGAAATTCGTCTAATGATTCAAGATCGCAAAACGTGTTAGGAACAATAAATGACATCCGCTCGCTTCTCATTAACAACTGCAATGCCTTGATGATAAAGAAGATATAGCTGTCTGGAAACTTTGCGCCAGCACCATGTTTCGTTGACAAATACGTTACTTGCTCCGACGGTATTTCCGCCCCATACGGCGGATTGCCAATCACCGCGTCAAAGCCGCCGCGCGCCATAATCGCCCCAAAGCCGGACCCGCCCGCCCAATCGAAGGGCTTGACGCGCAGCAGCTCCTCGTCATCCAGCGCCGCCAGCTCCGTCCCGCTGAAGAAGTCGCTGCCGATGAGCGAGTTGCCCCACTTGATGTTGCCACGCAGGTCGGGCAGCAGCGGCTCGGCCAGCTCATGCAGGTCGGCGCCGTCGCCCTCGTTCTCCAGCATCTTCAGCAGCAGCGCCAGCTTGCTGACCTCGACCGCGTTCTGGTCGAGGTCGACGCCGTAGATATTGTTGAGCAGGATGCGGCGCTTCTCCTCGATGCGCAGGATGAGGCCCTCGCTCGTGTGGCGGATGCGGTTCTGGTAGCGCGCGGGCGCTTCGCTGTACTGCTTCAAGTGCCAGTCCAGGAGGTATTGATAAGCGCCGGTGAGGAAGGAGCCGCTGCCGCAGGCGGGATCGAGCATGCGCAGCTGCGCCGCTTCGGCGGGCGTCTTGCCCTGCAGCAGCGCGCCGACCGTATTCTCGACGATGTAGTCGACGATGTAGCCGGGCGTGTAATAAACGCCGCCGGCTTTGCGCGCTTCGGGCTTCTCTTCGACGGTGACGCGGGTCTCGACGTCATCGCTGCGAACTTCGATGACCTTGCCCAGGAAGCGCTCGTAGACTTGCCCCAGGATGTCGGCGCTGATGACGGAGAATTGGTAGCGGCTCTTGGGCGGGTAGAGATCGCCGATGATGCGGCGCAGGACGTTGTCGACGATGTAGATTTCCAGCGAGAGCGTGTCGGCGTCGGGGCGGGATTTGTCGGTGGGGTCGAAGTGGAAAAGTCCCGAGTTGTAGCGCTTGCCGGCCGCCAGGTAGAGCGTCTTGATCGCGTTATAGACGCCGCGGCGGACGCTGGCGGCGCGCTCCAGCCGGCCGTATTCTTCCAGCTTGCGGTCTTCGGCGATGCGCAGGAAGACGATGCGGTCGATGGTGCGCTGCACCAGGTGGTTGAGCTCGCGCTGGCTCAGCCGCCGGTCGATGAAGCGAGCTTGCTTGTGCAGGTGCTCGGCCAGATCGGCGCGCCAGCTTTCCATATCGCGCAGGAAGGCTTCGTCCACGCGCAGCACGCCTTTGGCGGTCGCCTCGAGCAGGTCGCGGTGCGCGCCTTGGCGGACGGCTTCGGGCGAGAGCGTCGCGCGCAGCCGCTCCCAGTGGTCGAGGTACTGCGAATGCGTCAGGTAGAGGACGCGCGCTTCTTCGGCCGAGTCGCCCTGCTTGGGTTCGATGCGGCAATCGTAGACGGCGAACTCGGCGAAGTTGGTTAGGATGCCCAGCGCGGTATCACCCGACCAGCCATAGGCGCGCAGCTGCTCGGCTGGCTCGATGGCGCTGCCGATGTCGATGGCCGGCTTCTTCGTCTCGACATAGAAGGCGCGGCGATTGCCCGCCAGAAAAGTGTAATCGGGATGCTTGATCGTGCCGCCGCTGCGCAAGCCGGCTTCGTGCAGCACTTGCTCGCCCAGGTCCCAGCCTAAGGCGCGGAAGAAGGGATTGACGAATTCCTCGCGCAGCTGGGCTTCGTTGTACTCCGGCTGCGCGTATCGCCCCGGCTCGCGCGCGAATTTGTCGACCAGTTGGTACAAGCTGTCGGACGTGGTCATTGAATTTACCCCCCATCCCCCAGCCCCTTCCCCCACAAGGAGGGAAGGGGAGCAAAGCACCAACGAGTCCGCTGAACGGGACGAAAAGCCCCCTCCCTTTTTATGGGGGAGGGGGTTTGGGGGTGGGGGTTTGCCCTTGTCATCACCCGCCCAGCGCCTCGAAAGCCGTTTGCCGCTGCCGCGCCGCCGCCAGCTGCCGCGCTTGCAGCTTCCGCGTCAGAGCGGCCATATCCGCGGCGATGGGCTTCAGGTCGATGCGATTGGCGCTGTTGATCTGCTCGACCCACTCCGGGCGCAGCGCGTCGATGCCATGCAAGGCGCCGGCGATCGCCCCGCCCATGCCGGCGATGGAGTCGTTGTCGCGCCCGTAATTCGTCCCGCCCATGATCACGCCTTCATAATCGCCGCCGGTTACGACCAGGAAGCCGAGCGCGATCGGCACTTCTTCGATGCTGCGCGCGCGGCTGGGCGTCCAGTCGTCCGTGCCGTTGCCGCGCTCGCTCTTGGCGTCATCGGGCGAGGTGTCGTATTCGCGCATGACCTCGCGCAGCGGTCCGATGGCTGTGCGCCAGTCGGTCACGGTGCTGGCTTTTTCGGCGATGGCGGCGATGCAATCGGCTGTGCCGTCTTTGGCGACCGAAAGCGCGGCGTCGATGATGGAGCTGACCGAGGCCTTCGGCTTGAAGGCTTCGGCCACGCAGGCTGCCTGGACGGCGGCCGCCTCCAGCCCGAAGCTGACCTGGTGGGCGCTGAAGACATCAACCGCTTCGGCGTAGGCCCTGGCCGGGTCGCAGGCGTTGACGATGCCGACCGGCGCGGCGTACATGGCGGCGCCGCAGTTGACCATATTGCCGACGCCAGCGTTGCGCGGGTCGGCGTTGGCCAGCCAGCGATTGTAAAGCCACTTCTCCGGATAGAAGAGCCGCTCGACCAGGGGCATCTCGCGCTCGTACTCAGGGATCCAGCGGTCTTCCAGCGCCATTTTCGGCACAATGCGGCGGAAGAATTCGTGCGCGTCCAGGTGGTCGCCGCGCTCGATATAACACTCGCAGAGCAGCTGCGCCATGTGGCTGTCGTCGGTGTAACGCCCGTTGCCGCGCCCGCGGACGTTGGCTTCGTCCCAGCTTTCGACCAGGTCGGTGATGTAGCCGTAGCGCGCCTGAATCTCGTCGGGCATGCGCCATTCGGCCGGCGCGCCCATAGCGTCGCCGATAGCCCCGCCGTAGAGGCAGCCCTGGATTTTCTGCAAAAGAAGATCAGTTGAAGCCGTCATCAGTTTTGGCATCCTTTCATACGCTATCAGTTATAGACCAACAGAATAATGCAATAAACAGACGAACGGGTGTAGGGGCGAGCCAGCGGCGCCCCGTACGAATCCATTATTTGACCTGTGCGAATCCACGTTTAAATTGGACTTGTGGGCGCATCTTTGTAGGGGCAGCTTATCAAGTCGCCCGTAAAACACGCCGTATCTATCAGGCGGGCGCCCAGGTTGGTCGCCCCTACGCTTTCATTCGATGGCGATTCCGCGCTTACATAAAGCGCGCGGAATAGACGACCGCCAGGTTATGCAGCAGGCAGCGCCAGTTGTCGCCGCGGTCATCAGAGAGGTAGAAGTTGCCGGCGGTGGTGCCGAAAGCCAGCGTGTCGCCCTGCTTGTCCAGCGCGTGGCGGAAAACCAGATCATAACAATGCTGCTGGGGCAAGCCGGCGCGCAGATCCTGCCAGGTCTCGCCGCCGTCTTCCGTGCGGCTTATGACCAGGGCGCGCTCGACCGGGACGCGATACTCGGCGCTGACCGCGGGCGCCACCCAGGCGACGCGCTCGTCCTCTTCGTCCACCGCCAGCGCGAAACCGAAGCCGGCTGGTCCGCCGTTCTTGTCCGAAATATCGCGCCAGGTCTCTCCGCCATTTTCGCTGCGATAGATGCCGCAATGGTTCTGCTGCCAGAGCACATCGGGATTCGAGGGGCTGGCCAGGATGATATGCGGGTCGTGCCCGTGTTCGTGCAGCGGATCGGGCAAGTAATCGGCGTAGAGCCCGCGGTTGCGCGCCACCCAGGTTTCGCCGCCGTCCTGGCTGCCGTAGACGCCGCCGACGCTGATGCCGACGGTTAAATGACGGCTGTCGCGCGGGTCGACTTGAATGGCGACCGTGCCCGGATGATCGCGCCCGGCGCCAAACCAATGCGTGTTGCTGGGATGCCGCCAGAGCGTCTCGACCAATTGAAAGGAATCGCCGCCGTCGTCGCTGACGAATAAGCCGCCGGGATCGGTGCCGACATAGAGCCGATTCGGTTCATCGAGGCCGCCCGGCTCAATCAGCCAAATATAGTTGGTCTTGGCGGGCACGCTGAAATCGGGCGGGACGGCATCGCCCTCGGGGTACTTGGGCGCTTCGACCTCTTCCCAGGACGCGCCGCCATTGCGCGAGCGGTGCAGCTTGCCGCCCCAATGGCCATGATCGAGGCTGACCCAGATGGTATCGCTGCGTTGATCGCGGAAGGCGTAGACGACCGGTATCGCCTCGAAATGGGCGGATTCGATTTTCCAGTCGAAACTGGCGGCGCCGTCCCGACTCATGATGAGCAAGCCCTTGCGCGTGCCGACCAGGAGTTTGTTGAGCAAGGTTCAGCCTCCCGACAATGCTTGCACGATGAAGATTTTGCTGTCGGCGGAGACGCGGTCGGAGAGGGTCAGCTTATCGCGCAAGAGTTCGTCGCCGACGAAGATGTTGACGTGTTTGCGCAGCGCGCCCTGCTCGTCGATGATGTAATCGCCCAGCCCGCGCCAGCGCTCGTCCACCGCGCCCACTACTTCGGCGACGGTGTCGGCCTCAATCGCGCATTCGCAGAGGTCGGGGAAGAAGCGTTTGAGATTGGGCGTGAACTTGACCTGCGCCATGCTGCCGCTCCCTTGGTGGCTGGGCTTAGATTAGAACGAATGCGGAGCGGGCTTGTCAAGGATTCATTGCAGGGCTTGTAGGGGCAAGCCGATGGCTCGCTCTACTGCATTAACCACCGATGGCGCCGAGGGACGGGTTTTGAACCACAAAGACACGAAGGGCGCAAAGACTAGGCCAGGGCGAGACTAGGGCGAAAGTTCAAGAAAATCGCAATGGCGCGGCTGATATATGCTGAAATCGCGCCGAGTACAGCGAGTTTCAGGACTGCGATCAGAACTTGTAGCCGCGGCCGAAATATTCATTGACGAGCCCCTGTAGGTAGCTATGGAAACGCTTCTTGGGATCGAATACATCCAGCGCCTTGATTTGCACGGATTGACAAAAGGCTTCTTCTCGGAAACGCTCGAACTCCGTTCCATAACGCCAGCCTTCTTTATGTCGGTAGATATGGCAGGCTTCATGCACTAGCACGCCCGCCAGCCAGACGAGGGCGTTCTCCAGATTCCTATTGTTATAGAGATAAGCGTGGCTTGGCGGCAAATAGAATATCCTGGCTGACGTGTCTATGCCCAAGATGCCTTCGCCGACTTCTGCAATCTCTTTCAGCTCATTGACCGTGTAGGCGTACCAGTAGGGCGCGCCGGACTTAAGTAAATCGAGCGCCGCTTCGACCTGCGCGACAAAGCGCGGTCCGCCATCGATCCTCACTTCGGGATGCTTGCACTGGTTGCGCTGGAAGGCGGCATACCCGCGCAGCCAGTCATTTTCGCTCGCGCAATGCATACCCAGGAAACAGCAATTGTCGACGCCGGCCGCTATCTGGCTGGCGGGCGTCCGCGCATTGACGGCGAGCGGCTGCGCCGGCGCCGGGCACTGATGGTTCTGGAAAGCCCAGTAGCCGTTCTCCCATTCCTGTTGGCTAGCGCATTGCCGGTCGACAAAGCAGCAATTGTCGATTTCGGCGCTCGCGGGAGCGCTGGGCTGGGCGCCGTCATTGACGTGGCTATGCCCCAGCCAGTTCGCCATCCACAATTCGCGACCGTTTCTATCGATCTGCAGCCAGCTCCCTGACTCGCCAATGACTTGCAGGACTGCGCTCGTCGGCGCCGTTTCGACCCATCTGTAGTCCAGCCCCGGTCCGCTGCGCAAGTTAGCGTTGACCTCGGTGCGAATGGCGTAGCCCTGCGCCCGTGCCAAGCTGCCGAACAAAAACAGCGTGATCAATATTAGGATTAGAAATAACTTGACTTTCATCGCCCCTACCTGCGGATAGCTGTAGCCCGCTACTTTAACGCGCGGGCGGGCTTGTGGCAAGCGGGCGATGGATTTGGGGAAGGGCCGCGGTTTTCTTCACCGCCGAGGGCGCGGAGTTTTGCGGAGGGCGCTGAGATTTATCATTTGAACCACAAAGACACGAAGGGCACGAAGTCATCAATTGCCAATCCAAGAAACTGTGGCTACAGTAAGCGAAGGCAAACTTGTGGAATCCAAGACATGGCGGAACCCAACTTCAAGAACCGCTCGCTTTTTCACGGGGACAACCTCGAATTCCTGCGCGGCATGAACAGCGAGACGGTTCACCTCATCGCCACCGACCCGCCCTTCAATAAGAATCGCGATTTTCACGCCACGCCTGACAGCCCGGCGGCCGGCGCGCGCTTCAAAGACCGCTGGCGCTGGGATGATGATGTGCACGAAGAATGGACGGACAGCATCAGGGACGACTGGCCCGCGGCTGAGAGCGTCATAGCGGGAGCGCGGGTCGCTTATGGCGACGATATGGGCGCGTTTTTATGCTGGCTTGGCGTACGGCTGATGGAGATGCATCGCATACTTCGATTGGATGGCACGCTCTATCTTCATCTTGATCGCACAGCGGTTGCTTATGTCAAATGCCTGTTGGACGGCATATTTGGACCGAAGAATTTTATAGCTGAGATAATCTGGAATTACGGTACGCCGTCCGGCGGCCGGGCTGGCGGGAAAAAGCCAGTCAAGTCGCATGAAACCTTACTCGTCTACGCAAAGCAGTATAGCAAGCACACTTACAACAAGCAGTACACGCCATACTCGGAGAATTACCGGACGAAGTGGTTTAGACACACGGACGCGGACGGACGAAAATACCGCACCAGAAAACGCAAGGGGAAAATAATCAGACAGTATCTTGACGAGAGCCTGGGCGTGCCCCTATCAGATACTTGGACGGACATAAGGTCGCTCTATGGTTCGTCGGGGTGGTTTCCAACTACCAGAGGTGAGATTACAGGCTACCCCACACAGAAACCTCTCGCGCTCTACCGCCGCATCATTGAAGCGAGCAGCAACGAAGGCGATGTCGTACTGGACCCATTCTGCGGCTGCGCGACGACGCCGGTCGCCGCTGAGCGCCTAAAACGACAGTGGGTGGGTATGGATATTTGGGACGGCGCGCTCGATGTCGTCAAGGAGCGCTTCACGCGCGACACAATTCTACGATCTGACAAGAACCACCATGTATCATTACCGCAAATCCATTACGAGACCGAGCCACCGCGGCGCACGGACGACAACGAACTAGCCGCGCCCAGCCTCAAGCTGAAGACGCCGCGCGCGATGGAACCCTGGGAGAAGCTGACGCATCGGCAGATGGTGAAAGTATTGGAGCAGGCGCAAAGCAGCAATGGCAACGTCATCTGCGCCGGCTGCGGGCGTGAA
>JAPOYS010000147.1:0-16908 GCA_026706455.1 Chloroflexota bacterium
CAGTAAGGACATTGGCTCATCCCTTTAGTATGACATATCCAGAAAAATAGACACTCCCGTGATTCGGGCTTTCCTCGTAGAAAGAGAGCAATTCGATGTAAGCGCCATCCTGCAAGCCGATCAGGGTATTGTAGGAGCCGATCGGGTGGCTTCCGCCGCCGACAACTGTGAAGCCGAGCGCCTTGAATGTCGCCGTTAGATCCTCAAGGTTTGGTCCCGCAATGACAACGTGATCGATTCCTCGCAGCATGGACGCCTCTCCCTCGTCTGATATTCCGCCGAGAGTATATCACGCGATCAAGAAACTTTGGGCTCGCGGACGAGCGTCTGGCTATTCCCACGGCCGGCTTGACGAACGGGCTCGAATTCGTTCTATTTGTAAGATACTTAGTCATTCGGGAGACATCCAATGAAAATGACAAGCGACTTGCACGTGGTCGGCGGCGGCTACTTCGGGTTCGGGCTGTCGGGTACTCTTGACTGTCATGTATTCGTCCTCAACAGCGGCGATGAGCTTGCCCTTATCGACCCCGGCATGGGCATGAATCACGACTTCGACACCATCCTCGACAATATCCGCGCCGATGGCTTGGATCCGCGCAAGATCCGCAAGCTGATCCTGACGCATTACCACTGTGATCACATTGGCGCGGCGGCCGAAGCGCAGAAGCGCCTTGATGTGGAAGTCTACGCTTCCGCCTTTGCCGCGCCCGTCATCCGCGAAGCCGATGAGCAAGCAGTCGCCCTTGATGTCGCCAAGGCGGCCGGCTTCTACCCGGAGGAGTTCCATCTCCCGCCCTGCCCGGTCGATGTGGAACTGGTCGAAGGCGATACGATCAATGTCGGGGCGCTGGAGTTGGAGACATTCGAGACGCCGGGCCATTGCGACGGGCATCTCAGTTTCCTCATGCGCGGCGGCGACCGCGTTTACCTGCTCGGCGCTGATCTCGTCTTTTGGGGCGGCAAAGTCGTCTGGCAAAACATCCACGACTGCCGCATCGACGCCTACGCCGACAGCATGTTCAAGCTGGAGCCTTACGAGTTCGACGCGCTGATCCCGGGTCACTTGCAGATTTCGCTGACCGGCGGCAAGGCGCACCTGGACGCGGCCTGCGCGGCTTTCAGGCAGTTGGGCATCCCGCCGAATCTGCTGTGAGCCCGGCTTGCCATCTGTCTTTCAGAGCAAAATTGTGAATTTCTGATTTGCTTGCGGCACTGCGCTTGCGCTATGCTTGTAGCGCTTCAAACTCAAGAAACAACATAATAAAAAGGAGGAAATGATGTATATTCGCAAAACTGTCCTCGCCCTGCTGTGCCTAGCGCTTTGCCTTGGCGCTCTGCCGCTCGCGGCGCAGGACGACTCGATCAACATGACGATGTGGGTGCGGGCGATCAATTTCCAAACGCAGGAATTGGTGGACGCCTGGAACGCCAACAACGACAGCCAGATTGAGCTGACCGTCATTCCATCCGCGGAGTTCGTCACTAAGATGGGCGCCGCCATCGCGGCTGGCGAACCGCCCGATATCGCCAGCATAGATCTCATCTACACGCCCGCTTTCGCCTCAGCCGGGCAATTGGTGGACATCACCGAATATGTCCGGGCGCTGCCCTACGCTGACAGCTTGACGCCAGCGCACATGGCGCTGGGCATGTACGAGGGGCGCAATTACGCCGTGCCAACCGCCGTTGACGGCTCTTTCATCGTCTACAACATTGACCTGTTTGAGCAGGCGGGCTTGGACCCGGAGAACCCGCCGGCAACCTGGGACGAGATGCTGGAAGCGATGCGCGCCATCGACGCCTTGGGCGACGATATCTACGGCTACTGGTTCTCGATGAATTGCGCCGGCTGCAACGCCTTCACCTTCCTGCCTTTCATCTGGGCTTCCGGTGGCGATGTGCTCAGCGACGACTACGCCGAAGCGACCATCACCAGCGACCCGATCGTGCGCGAGGCGCTTGCGTTCTACAATACGATTTGGGAAGAGGGGCTCGTGCCCGAGGGCGCCAGCATCGATAACGGCAGCAGCTTCGCCAGCGCCTTCGCCGGCGGCAATATCGGCATGAGCGGAACGGGCAATTTCGCGCTTTCGCTCTACCAGAACGATCATCCCGATCTGAACTTCGGCGTCTTCCATATTCCGGGCAGAGACGGTGGCGCGGCTTCCTTCGGCGGCGGCGATGTGATCGCGATACCGGCCGGCAGCGAACACGCCGAAGAAGCCTGGCGCTTCATCGAATGGACGATGAGCGAAGAGCCGCAGATCGAAATCTACGCCGCCAACGGGCAGATTCCGGTTCGCCTCGAGCTGGTCGACAACCCCTACTTCGAGGGCGACGAGCGCCAAGCCGCCGCCGCCAGCGCGCTGGCTGTGGGCTTTACCCCCTACACGACAGTCTACAACGACCTCTTCAACGACCCCAACGGGCCCTGGCTGGAGATGCTGCAAGTCGCGATACTCGATGGCGATATCGATGGCGCGCTGGAACTGGGCCAAGAGCGCTTCACACAGATTATGGAAGGTTAGCCTTTCAATTTTCGAGCGTCTGCCGGGCTTCGGCCTGGCGGATGCTTTTGCTGATGAATTTGCGCCAAATTCAGATCTGCTACAGGTGGGCGAGCCAAGGCTCGCCCCTACAGGACTTGGCGCGTGAATGCGATGAAAGAATTTGCTGTTGATTAAGCCGGCCGGGTTCTTGAATCTCAGTTGGGAACAGCGCCGCAAATTGACGGGCTTGCTCTTCGTTACCCCGACCGTCGCCTTTGTGACGGTGTTTTTCATCATCCCCCTGCTCATGACCATCTTCATGTCCTTTCATGACTGGCCCCTATTCGGCGAACGCGCCTTCACCGGCTTGGAGAATTACCAGGAACTCTCCAAAGACCGGCAGTATCTGAAGAGCCTTGATTTCACTTTTCGCTACACGGCCTTGGTCACGCCGCCCATATTTATTTTGGGTTTCATTCTCGCTTCTTTGGTACGCCGCAATATTCGCTATATCGGCATCTTCCGCACCATCTTCTTCTTGCCGGTCGTGATTGGCTTGGGCGTATCAAGTCTGCTTTGGGTCTGGATGCTTGACGATCGCATCGGCGTCTTCAACAAGATCCTGCTGGACTTGAACTTGGTCCCGAAGGCGCAGCTCTTTCTCGGCCGCCCGAACACCGCCATGAACGTCATCATCCTGTCGGTGGTCTGGAAGACAGTCGGCTTCACTATGATCCTGCTGCTGGCCGGCTTGCAAGCCATCCCCGACGAGCTCTACGAATCGGCCGAGGTCGATGGCGCCGGTTATTTTAGAAAGCTGTTGTATATCACATTGCCGCTGATGCGCCGCTTCATCGCGCTCGCCTTGATCCTGTCCGTTATTGGTTCGGTGCTGTCATTTGACCAGTTTTACATCATGACGCGCGGCGGACCCCGCAACAGCACGATTTCCATCGTCTTCTGGATATTCAACAACTCTTTCACCTACTTCAAGATGGGTTACGGCGCCGCTATGTCTATTGTTTTGCTTGGGATTCTGGTCGCGCTGACGGGCTTGCAGCTATACGTCTTGCGGGAGAGGGAATAGATGACGGCGCCTGTCATAGAGGCCCAAGCCGAACGCACGCAGCAAGAAATCCGCCGCCTGCGTCGGCGCGCGCTCCTCTGGTTGCGTTATCTTGTGCTGATTATTCTGGCGCTTCTCTTCCTGTTCCCCATCGCCTGGTCCTTCATCAATTCGATAAAGCTGCCAGCAGAGGCGCTGGCGGCGCCGCCAACCTACCTGCCCTCAGAGATCTCCCTGGACAACTACGAAGAACTCACAACCTACGGCAAGATCGGCATCGCGCAGCATGTCTACAACAGTACAGTCGTCGCGCTGATAACGGTCCTGGGCAGCATTGTGCTTAGCACGCTTGGCGGCTATGGCTTCGCGCGCTTTAGCTTTCCCGGCAAGAATGTCTTATTTATTATGGTGCTTTCCACCTTGATGATTCCTTTTCAATCGATCTTGATACCACTCTTTGTCATGATCGTTCAGGTCGATTTGCACGACACCTTGTTTGGCCTGGCGCTCGTCTACATAACGTTTCAGCTGCCCTTCGGCATCTTCCTGATGCGCAACAGTTTTCTGGCGGTGCCGCATGAGATTGAAGAATCGGCGCTGTTGGATGGCTGTGGTTCACTGAGCATTCTCTATCGCCTGATGCTGCGGCTGGTGCTGCCGGGTATTGTCACCGTGGCGATCTACGCATTCATCAACTCCTGGAACGAATTCCTCGCCGCGCTCATCTTCATGTCCGATCAGGACAAGTTCACGCTCCCAGTCTTTCTCACCACGATTCGCTACGGTATTTGGGGAGATGTGAACTGGGGCGCGCTGCAGGCCGGCGTCATCGTCTCCATCATTCCCAGCCTGGGCATCTTCCTGGCGCTGCAGCGTTACTACATGGACGGGCTGATGGGCGGCGCAGTCAAAAACTGATCGGGCTCAGCGCAAGGACAACCCATGGACAAGCTGCCGCAAAACCGCGAGCCACTCTATCCCGCCGCCTTTCAAGCGCTGCCGCTGGGCGCCGTCAAGCCGCGCGGCTGGCTGCTGCATCAGTTGCGCGCGCAAGCGAATGGCCTCACGGGCCACCTGGACGAATTCTGGCCCAGCGTCGGTCCCGACAGCGGCTGGCTGGGCGGCGATGGCGAATCCTGGGAACGCGGTCCCTATTATCTCGATGGCTTGCTCCCCCTGGCTCATCTGCTCGAAGACGATCGTCTGCTTCGCAAGGTAAAACCCTGGATCGAATGGACGCTGAACAGCCAAGACGAGCGCGGTTACTTCGGCACGCGCGATCCCGACTGGTGGCCGCGCATGGTCATGCTCAAGGTGCTGATGTCGCACTACGAGGTCAGCGAAGACGAGCGCGTCCTCGACCTGATGACCAGCTATTTCCGCTATCAGCTGCGCGCTTTGCCCGTGCGGCCGCTGCACATGTGGGCTTGGGCGCGAGCGATGGACAATGTGCTGGCCACGCACTGGCTCTACAATTTCACTGGCGACAGCTTTCTGCTGGATCTGGCGCAAGAATTGATGGACAAGACGCTGGACTGGCCTGACTTGCAGGCGAACTACAGCCTGCGCCATATCCTGCCGCTGGAAGAATGGGACGGCGGGATGATGACGCACGCCCCCAACAACGCGATGGGCGTCAAGGCGGGCGGCGTATTTGCTGTGCAGACCGGCAAGCCCTGGCACCGGTTGGCGTCGCGGCTGGGCATCGAGAATTTGATGACAAACCACGGTCAGCCCAACGGCATCTTCAGCGGCGACGAACACTTGAACGGCACATCGCCGGTAAGCGGCACAGAATTGTGCACCATTTCGGAGTATATGTTTTCGCTGGAAGAATTGATGCGCATCCACGGCGACCCGTTCTTCGGTGACGCTTTGGAACGCGTCGCCTTCAACGCGCTGCCGGCCACGTTTACCCCCGATATGTGGGCTCATCAGTACGACCAGCAAGTCAATCAGGCGCTGGCGACAGTGGCGAAGCGAAACTGGACCAACAACAGCGACGATTCCAACATCTACGGCCTGGAGCCGCACTTCGGCTGCTGCACCGCCAATATGCACCAGGCTTGGCCCAAATTTGTCAAGAGCCTGTTCATGGCGACGCCCGCAGGCGGTTTGGCAGCCGTCGCCTACGGACCATGCCAGGCGACAACGACGGTCGCTGATGGCGTTCCCGCGCAGGTGATAGAGACAACGGACTACCCGTTCAACGGCGCGATTCATTTCGATATTGAACTGGCTAAGCCCTGTGAATTTGAAATGCTGCTGCGCATCCCCGACTGGGCTGAGGAAGCGGCGCTAACCATTGGCGGCGAGACGGTCAGTGTCCGCGAGGTCGGCGGCTATCACAATGTGAAACGGACCTGGCGTTCCGGCGACCGCCTGACCTTGGAGCTGCCGATGGATATCCGCCTCAGTCGCGGGCATAGGGGCTTGCTTTCAGTCTACCGCGGGCCGCTGCTCTTTGGCTCGCGAATCGAAGAAGACTGGCGCCACATCGCCGGCGAATTGCCGCATGCCGACTGGGAAGTGTATCCGGCATCGGACTGGAATTATGGTCTCGCAACCGCTGACGGCGACCAACTTGCAAGCCTATCCGTCGAGGTGGCGGATGCCAGCGATGTACCCTTTGCGACCGACCGTCCGCCGGTCACCCTACATGTTGGCGCCAGGAAGCTCCCAAATTGGACGCTGCGCGACAACTCGGCTGCCGATATAGATGTCGGACCGCACTCCACTGACGAGCCGGTCGAGACAATCGAGCTGATACCATACGGATCGACCGGATTGCGTATCGCCGCCTTTCCAATCGCAGTATCCGAGGAGATTGAGTCGTGAACAAGTCCTTCAGCGACTACGCCATCAAACCGGTCAGCTTCACCAAAGCAACCATTGAAGACCGCTTCTGGCAGCGGCGCATCGAAACTGCCATAAACGTGACGATCCCCTACGACTTTGAGAAGTGCGAGGAAACGGGCCGCATCGACAATTTCGCCAAAGCCGGCGGAATGATGACCGGCGCCCACGAAGGCATCTTCTACAACGATTCCGATGTCTTCAAAGTCGTGGAAGGCGCCGCTTATGCGCTGCAAAGCGGACACAATGAAACGCTTGCGGCCTATCTCGACGAGCTGATCGGCAAGATAGCCGCCGCCCAGGAAGATGACGGCTATCTCTACACAGCCCGTACGATCGATCCGCAGAATCCGCCCGAAGCCTGCGGGCCAGAACGCTGGTCAAACCTGGCGGTCAACCACGAGCTTTACAACGTCGGCCACTTGTACGAAGCGGCCGTCGCTCACTTTGAAGCGACCGGAGAACGCAAGCTGCTCGACGTAGCGATCCGCAACGCCGACCTCATTGACTCCGTGTTTGGAAGCGACAAGCTGCGCAATGTGCCCGGGCACCAGGAAATCGAGACCGGCTTGGCGCGGCTATTTCGCGCAACTGGCGACGAGCGTTACTTGCGGCTGGCAAAGTTCTTCCTTGATGAACGGGGGCGCGCCAATGGCCGCGAGCTATTCGGTTCCTATTGTCAAGATCATAGGCTCGTGACGGGGCAGCGGGAGGCGGTTGGTCATGCCGTCCGCGCCGCCTATATGTACGCCGCCATGACCGATATCGCCGCGCTGACCGGCGACGCCGAATATGCCGAAGCCGTCGAGGGACTGTGGGAAAACGTGGTCGGCAAGAAGCTGTCGCTGACCGGCGGCATCGGCGCGCGCCACGAGGGAGAAGCCTTCGGCGACGATTATGAGCTGCCGAGCTTGACCGCCTACAACGAGACTTGCGCCGCCCAAGCCAACATTCTCTGGAACCAGCGGATGTTCCTCTTGAGCGGGAACGCTAAGTACGTGGACGTCCTTGAACGCACGCTCTACAACGGATTCTTGTCCGGCGTGGGCCTGGACGGGCGCTCGTTCTTTTACGTCAATCCGCTAGCCTGTGATGGCGAATATCAGTTCAATCGCGAAAGCGCCATGACGCGGCAGCCCTGGTATCAGACGGCTTGCTGCCCAACGAATGTCGTGCGTTTGCTTCCCTCGCTCTCCGGCTACATTTACGCCCAAGGACAGCGCGAACTCTACGTCAATCTCTACATCGCCGGCGAAGGTCGCTTCCGCATTGGCAACGCTGATGTGCGCATTCAGCAAGTGACGAATTATCCTTGGGAGGGCGATATCGCCCTGCATGTCGATGTGTCGAAACCAGTTGCTTTCAACTTGAAACTTCGTGTGCCCGGCTACACGCGAAATCAGCCGCTTCCCAGCGATTTATACCGCTATGCGAAGACTAGCAATGAAGTCGCCCATCTAGCTATGGACGGCATGGTGATTCCGTATGCGCTCCAGGATGGTTACATAAGCCTGGAGCGCGAATGGCGCGGCGCGTCTGAAATCCTGCTGCGCCTGCCGCTGGCGCCTAGGCGGGTCATCGCGCACAGCGCCGTCGCCGAATTGCGCGACAAGGTGGCGCTGGAGCGGGGCCCGCTGGTTTACGCGCTTGAGTCAGCCGACAACGAAGCAGACCTGCTGGAGTTGGCTCTCCCGGACGACGGCGAGATACAAGCCGAACACCAGGCTGACCTGCTGGGCGGCATCACCAACTTGCGCGGAGAGGCATGGGATAAAGAGTGCGATCCAGTCGAATTCACAGCCATCCCCTACTATGCCTGGGGTTATCGCGGCGATGGACGCATGACCGTCTGGCTGGATCGTCACTAACCCCGGTTACGGCTCTGGCCAGGTATCCGTTAAGCGATATCCCTGCGGCCAGGGGTCGTCCGGATCGAGCATCAACTGCTGCATGCCCGTGATCCACGCTCGCCCGCGGATGCGGGGAATGACCGCCTGCCGCCCGCCGACGCTGGCGACTTGGGCGATATGACAATCGAAGCGCGACCCGATAATCGAGCGCGCCACGTAGCGGTCGCCCGGGGCAAGCAGGCCGCGCGCATGCAGGACCGCCATCCGCGCCGAACAACCTGTGCCGCAGGGCGACCGATCAAGCTTGCCCGGATCGATGGCGACCGTGTTGCGTCCACTCAAGACACCCTCTTCCCACACAGTCGGCAGCGTGAATTGGCAGAAGGAAATGCGATTCCATTCGCGGTGAATGGGATGCTGGAACCCAAGCTGCTCGTTGGCGGCGGCCGTGATGCGCGCGCCGACCTGCGCTAATTCGCGCGCTTCAGCGGGAACTACTTCAAACCCCAGAGACCGCGCGTCAACCAAGACGAAGCTGTCGCCGCCATACGCGATATCGACAGCGATCGCGCCAATATCCTCAACTTCCAGCATGGCATCGAGTCTGTCTACGAAAGACGGCACATTCTGAAACTCGACGCTCTGCGCTTTGCCGTCTTGACAGCGCGCGCGAATATGAACGAGCCCGGCCGGCGCCTCGAGGTAAAAGCTCGTCTCCGGCTCGCGCATCGCGATCATGCCCGTGTCCAGCAAGACCGTTGCGACACAGATTGAATTGGAGCCCGACATCGGCGGCGTATGCTCGGGTTCCATGATGATGAATCCGTAAGCCGCTTTTGGACTCTTCGGCGGGACCAGCAAATTGACATGCTTGAAGACGCCGCCGCGCGGTTCATTCAGTACAAACTGTCGCAGACGCTTGTCCGCGGCGATCCAACGAGATTGCTCCCAGAGGGAATTGCCCGGCGGCGCAGGCGCGCCACCGACGATGACGTTCCCCACTTCGCCTTCAGCCTGGCAGCAAACTATATGGATGACTCGATCTGTTCGCATGATGGCATTCCAATCGCCTGCCGACTGCCCCAGGTGGAATCGCTCCAATATGTATAGACCATCTGGCCGCGCCAGGCAAGGTTGGCGCCCGAGCGCGCCCTGTCAGTCATGTCCATCGAGGGACTTTCGTCAAAGTAGCGCAAGCTGTACACTTAGCGCATGGTTCGGGCTCGCCAGCAGGCCGCCGCCGCGCAAATCGCTTTGCGAGGAAGGCGCGCTCAGCGTCTTCATTGACCGGACCAATATCTTATCGAACTGGATCGAGGCAATCATGGCGCCAAATTCCATGCGGGAAGTCTTTGAGATTCCGCGATATCCCAAGCCGCGCAGCCTGCGACAAACATGGCTGAAAGATGTCGGTTACGACGAAGCGCCGCAATATATCGAGCGCATGGGATTGCTCGAGTTGGAGGACTTTCTGGAGGTAGCGGCGGACAGGCTCGATTACGTCAAGATCGTCACCACGCAAATCCTGTTCAGCCCACATGACTGGCTCAAACGCAAGGTCGCAGCCTATCAGCGTTTTCAGGTCGAGCCCTATTTGGATCACTCATTCTTCATGCAGGCTTATATGCGCGGCGTGGTAGAAAGCGCCATTGAGGCGGGGCGCGCGCTGGGCTTTCGCGTCATCGAGTTCATGAACACCACGGACGAGGTTAGCGCCGCGCAGTGGAAAGCCTGGCGCAAGCTGGCGCTTGATTTGGACATGCGCATCATTCAGGAGCATCATCCGCTATACCACTGGGACCGCAGTTTGGCGCCGCGCGCCTCAAGCGCCGACGAGATATTGCGTGGGGCCGCGCCCGCCTTGGAGGACGGCGCCTTCATGGTCATGATTGACCACGAGGAATTCGACCTGCAGGGCGAGAACACCGCGCGCGAAATCGGCAAAGTCATCGACACGCTCGGGCTGGAGAATCTTGTTTTCGAGGCGACATCGCCCAAAGAAGGTCCCCCATTGTACTGGCGCGACAATCTGGCGAAATATTTTGAACTCTTCGGCGAGAACGCCAATGTCGCCAATGTCATGCCCAGCCAAGCCATGTACGTCGAGCATTTGCGTTCACCCTTTACGCGCGAAAAGCGCGAGTAGCGAAAATGACCGGGAGACTTTCGCATGCTTCAAAACAGCGTATTGAATAAGCTGCAAGCCTATGATTCGGCGACCGTATGCAACGTCATCGAGCTTTTCGAAGCGCGTCCGCGCAATCGCGGCTTTATGGACGGGCGCATCAAAGCCGCCTTCCCTGAGCTGCCGCCCATGGTTGGCTTTGCCGCGACAGCGACCTGCCGCTCCTTCACCGAGCCGCCCGAGCGCGAGCTGCCGAAAGTGCCTGACCTCATCAGTCGCTTCCCAGAGCTGTCGGGTCCGCCGGTGATCGTCTTACAGAATCTCGATACGAATGGCGCCGCCGCCAACTTCGGCGATGTTTTCTGCAATTCCTTCAAAGCCTTCGGCGCGCGTGGCTTGGTCACGAATGGACCGGGCCGCGACCTGGCCGGGATAAAGCCGCTCGATTTCCCGGTCTTTTACCAGGACATCGTCTGCGCGCACGGTTATATGCACCTGTTGGATTTGCATGTGCCCGTGCAAGTTGGCGGAATCGACCTGTACCCGAATGCTCTTCTGCATGGAGACGGCAACGGCCTAACGACGATTCCAATTGAAATCGCAGCTGATGTGGCCGACGCCTGCGCTGAATACGCCGCCGCCGAAGCGGTCGTCATCGAAACCGCCCAGAGCGGATCCGCGACCTTGCAGGACCTCAACGAAGCCTATGCTGACATGGCGAGCCGCATCGCCGGCTTGAACGCGCGCTTGCGTTTGTAGGGGCAGGAGAATGACATGCGACTCTATGTGACCGGCGGCACGGGCCTCGTCGGCAGCAACATCATTCGCCTGGCGCGCCAACGAGGCGTCGAAATCATCGCCTCACAGTACGGACCTGAGCCGGAGTGGCGCGTTGACTACGAGCTCGATCCGCTGAACCTGGCCGATCATGAGGCCATCCGCGCTTCAATCCGCCAGCACAAGCCCGATGCCGTCATTCACTGCGCCGCCATCCTCGATCAGATTTTCATGTTTGAGCAGCGGGAATTGTGCTGGTCAATCATGGTTGACGGCACGCGGGCGCTGGCGGAAGCCTGCCGCGATGTCGGCGCGCGCCTCGTATTCGTCTCGTCCGACTGGGTCTTTGACGGGCTTGTCGATGAGGGCGAGTCGACGCCTCGTCCGTACAAAGAGACTTCGCCGCCAAACCCGGTGAACTTCTACGGCGTGATGAAGCTGGCCAGCGAGCGCGAGCTGGCCGCCATGGACGGCTTGAATTGCGGCGTCGGCCGGCTGGCCGGCGTCTACGGCTTGAACTACGCCGCGCCCTCGCTGGCGCGCAAAGAAAACGGCTTGGGCTTCGACTTCTCCATCTACGTCATTGATCGTCTTACAGCGGGCTTGACTGCCGACGTCTGGACGGGACCGAAAGTCAATGATGTCGCCCACCCCACCCTGGCGTCGGATTGCGCCGATATGCTGCTGCGGCTGGCGGAACACGACAGCCAGGGCGGCCGCGTAGACACTGGCAGTTCCATCTTCCACTGCTGCGGCAGCGAAGCCATCAACCGCCTTGACCTGGCGCATCAAATCGCCGCCGCCTTCGCTGCCGATCCCGCGCTGATCGTACCTACGCCCACCGACCAAGCCGTGCTGGAGGAATATCGTCATATCGGCATCCCCTACCGGACGCGCATGAGCACAGAGCGAACGGCGCTGGCGCTGGGACGGCGCGCCTTCAACGTGCGTGAAGGGCTCGCGGCTTTCCGTGAAGAGTGGGATGAATTCTGGAACTGTGGGGTCGTAACGGCGTGACGCCCGTCGTCGGAAACAGGAGTTGTACGAGCGAGCCGTCGGCTCGCCCCTACGAAAGCACTGGCCGCTGGGATACTGCGATATGAAGGGTGAAAGATGTCACAACCCAACGTAGTCTGCCTGCTAACCGATCAGTGGCGCCTGCAAGCGCTGGGATACGCCGGCAACACCCAGGTCCAAACACCGAACATTGACCGGCTGGCGGGTGAAAGCCTCAACTTCGTACATGCGGTCTCCGGTTATTCGGTCTGCTGCCCCTGGCGCGCTAGCTTCTTGACTGGGCAATATCCGCTGACGCACGGCGTGATCGTCAATGACGTTCCCATGTGGCGCGTAGGGTCGCGTGGACACAGACCCGCCGACACTGCCACCCTCACCGGCAATCCCGTCGGGCTAGGCGACGCCTTCAAAGGCGCCGGCTACCGCACCGGCTACATCGGCAAATGGCATGTCGACGGGCGCGGCCGGCGCAGCTTCATCCCGCCGGAGCGCCGCCTGGGCTTCGATTATTTCAAGGCGCTGGAGTGCAGTCACGAATACAACCAATCCGCCTATTACGACAATGACGACCAGACAATTCGATTCTGGGACGGATACGATGTCTTCGCGCAAACTGCCGACGCCCAAGACTTCATTGTAGGGGCGTCGCGGCGTGACGCCCGTTGCGCGAAGCCCTTCCTCCTGGTCCTATCTTGGGGTCCGCCGCACAATCCCTACGAGACGGCGCCTCCGGAATACCGCGAACTCTACAATCCGCCTGAAATCGAGCTGCGCCCGAACGTGCCGCCGGCGATGGCGGATCAGGCGCGCGAGTGGCTGGCTGGCTACTACGCCCATTGCACAGCCATCGACAAGTCCGTCGGCGATATCGTAGATGTCTTGGACAAGCGCGGCTTGGCGGATAATACGGTTCTTGTGTTCGCGTCAGACCATGGCGACATGCTCGGCTCGCAGGGCGAAGTACGCAAGCAGAAACCTTGGGAGGAATCCATACGCGTGCCCTTCCTGCTGCGCTATCCGGCCAAGTTCGGGCGAGAGGCGCGTGAAGTGGCGCCTTTCCTCAACGCGCACGATATCATGCCGACGCTGCTGGGCCTCTGTGGCTTGCCGATTCCGGACGGCGTGGACGGGCGCGACCTTTCAGCATCGGTGGCGCGTAGGGTCCCGTGGACACAGACCCGCCGACACTGCCAGGTCCCGGATGGCCGCGCGGATGCCGGCAGCCCCGGCGCCTTGCTCGCCTGCTTCCACCCCTTTGGCGAGTGGTCGCGTCCTCTTGGCGGGCGCGAATACCGCGGACTGCGCACAGCGCGCTACACCTACTGCCGCACGCTGCAGGGTCCCTGGCTGCTCTATGACAATGAGGCCGATCCGTACCAGCTGCGCAATCTCTGCCGCGTGGACACTGGCAGCCCCGTTGACCAGCCGGATCACGCCGAACTTCTAGCGGAACTCGAAGCGCTCCTGCAGGGCGAGCTCGCGGCGATGGGCGACGAATTCTTGCCGGGCATGGACTATATCAAGAAGTGGGGTTACCCGCTGGACGACACGGGCACGGTTCCCATACGCTAGCCGCGCAATCAGACCTCAGCCCGCCAGCCGCACATAATCTTTGCTGCGATGGTAGATCAGCGGCGTCTGCGCATCGTCATCCAGCACATCGCCAATCTGATAGCTGGCTACCTGTTCGTCCGACAGGATGTTCTTCTGCCCGTTGAAGGTGCTGCCATCGGGCATATAGGCGCAGGTCATCGCCCGCCGGTGATAAGGCGTCATATTGGCGCCGGCGCCATGCGCGCACAGACCGTTGTGGAAGGAACAGGAACCGGCCTTCATCTCGATGGCAACGGCTTCCTGCCGGCCCCATTCGGGATAGGTGTTGAAGAGATCGCCGATATTTGAGCCAATGCCGACGTTGTCGTAAGTGGCGGTCTTATGGGCGCCCGGAATGAAATAGAGGCAGCCGTTGTCCCGCGTTACATCGTCCAGGGCCACCCAAAGGCTGATGGCGTCGCGCGAGTAGAAAGACCAATAGGGATTGTCGAGGTGCCAGCCGGTCGGGTTGCCCCAGGGCGGCTTGATCAGCGCTTGATCGTGCCAGATGCGGATGCCATCCACACCCGCCAAATCAGCCGCCATTTTGCCCAGCCGGTCGTCAATCATCAGGCTGCGCATGCCCTCGTGGTCGTTCCAGAGATTGATGCGCTGCGTGAAAACACGCGCGTTGTAATTGTCCTCTTCTATCCAACTGCCATCCGCCAGCTTGTGCTTGCCGCGGCTGCCCACCGCCTCGCCAACGTATTGACGCCAGATTTCCAGTTCATCGGCCGTCAAGAAGTCGCGGATAATCACATAACCATTGTCTTGGTAAAACTGAATCTGTTCATCGGTCACTGTAAAATTCATGACGTATTCCTCTCGTCCGAGCTTTTTCTATTCTTTCGCGGGATTCGCAACTCTGGTCCAAGCCAGCGCCACAAAAGCCTCTCCGCCGCCGACCTGCCGCGCGTGCAGTCTTAGCAATTGCCGGTCATCACACAGTTTGCGACCTGCAACGGCTGGCTGCCATCCGAGATGCGCGAAAGTATATCACGAACTGGCCGGACAATCCCATTCGCCCGCCACAGCAGCCATGTCAGTTGACTCTGCTGGTTACGCTTTTGGCTTCCAGCGTTTGGCGCCGCATGTCCGTCAAGGCGCGCGCGTCGTCTTCATTCGCTCCCTGCAGCATCAACCGCCATAAGGCCGACGCCAATAGTTCGCGAACCAGCAGAAACAAGAACAGCGCAAGTCCGAAATTGGGCTCGTCCAGTGCAAAAACAGCTGACAAGGCGACGGCGTAGCACAAGCCCTGTATGAGAACAAAAGATGTCACTGCGACGCTAGTCTTGTCGATATTGCCACTTGAGCGAATGGCAATCTCTACCGCTAGCAAACAGGCCAGCACAGATGATTGCGAATGTTCAAGCCAGATGGCCGCGGCGACCAGAATAAGGTCAAGCAAGACAGCCGCTAATTCCGAAATCGAGCTATCGGATAAGAGCGCCAAAGCGATGCACAGAGACATGAGCAAGACGAGCAAGACCAAGCCAGCCAATATGCGCCGCAACAGCCCCAGCCAGACGACGGCGTCGTCCCTGTTCAAGACGACCTTGCAGATCGTCAAATAAATGAAGATGGGGCCCGGCGGAATCACGCTGACCTCGTCCAATACGCCGAACATGGATTGTCGCGACAAACAGGGGACAATCCGAGCGATCCAAATGGCGCAATAGAATGTGCTGAAAATCATCAGCCAGACCGGCAGCAGCCAGATGCTGGCGTGGCCAATCTTGCTGTGGATGTAAAAGGCGGCTAATACCAGAATTGAACCGAAAGCCAGGCTAAGCTTTAGGACCGGCAGATGACCCGCGCGGCTCAACTGCCGCCGGATCTGCGCTGCGACCGGATGTCGCGCGTCGCGGCTCAGAACTCTCCATAGCAAATGGCGCGTCAAAAGAGGCCCGACGAGCATGCGCCAGACGCTGCCGCCGCCAATGCCGGCCGCTTCGCTATCGCTGGTCACGAGCAACTGGTCTGGCATCTGAAGCCCGGTCCCAAGCTGTGGCAGCGCAATATCAAAGGGCTGCGGGAGTCAGCGCTTTCTTCTGCGCGGCCTCGACCGACTCGTCGTAGAGGAAGCATTTGACGCGGCGGCCCTCGTGCAGGACGCTTTGCGGCACGTTGTCGTGGCAAATATCCATCACAGCTGGGCAGCGCCCGGCGAACTTGCAGCCGGTTCGCGTATATTCATCCGCTTCGATGACCGCCAGATCGATCTTGTCTTCCCAAGCCTCGCTCGATCGAATGCTGGGGATCGATGTCTTCAGATTCTGCGTGTAGGGGTGCAGCGGATTGCCCAGCACCTGCTCCGTTGGACCCATCTCGACGATCCACCCGCGCAGCATCACGGCGATGCGGTCGCCCGCGTAATAGGCGGTGGCCAGATCATGCGTGATATAGATCACACTGACGTTGTTGTCTTCCTTCAGCTTGCGGAACATGTTGACGATAGACATGCGCAGCGAGGCGTCCAGCATCGAGACTGGTTCGTCAGCCACGATCAGCGACGGCTTGGTGATCAGGGCGCGCGCAATGGCGACGCGCTGCGCCTGCCCGCCGGAAAGTTCGTTGGGATAGCGCCCGGCGATTTCGGCCAAGGTCAAGCCGACGGCGCTCAAGACCTCATTCACGTAACGCGGCGCTTCCTTCTTGTCGGCCACCATCTTGTAATTCTGAGCCGTTTCGTAGAGGTAGCTGTCGATCCGCTTCAGGGGGCTGAAGGCGGCGAAGGGATCCTGAAAGACCGGCTGCACTTCCCGGTAAAACCAGGACTTCATTTCTTTGCGGCTGATATCGTTGACCACGCGGTTCTTATAGCGCAAGATACCTTGGGACGAGTGCTCCATGCCCAATATCATTTTGGCCAAGGTCGTCTTTCCACTGCCCGACTCACCGACGACGGCGAAGATCTCCGGCTGGTCGGAATCGATGACGATCGAGGCGTCATCCACGGCGTGGAATTCCTGCGAGGCAAAGCCCTGGCGGATGTGAAAGACCTTGGTCAGATTCTCAATCTGAAGAAGGGCCTCAGGCGGGCGAGCCGCCGTCTCGCCCCTACCGCCGCCATGCGGCTCAGACTGCGAGTCACGCGTAGACACTGTGACCTCCATTTAGCTCCTCCTC
>JAPOYS010000147.1:16970-17973 GCA_026706455.1 Chloroflexota bacterium
GCAGCGCTCATGGAAGCGGCAGCCGCTCGGCGGACGATCCAATGCCGGCGGACGCCCGGGAATGGCCAGGCGCTCCTCACGCGAATCTAGACTGGGGAGCGACTCGATCAGATAGCGTGTGTAGGGATGACGCGGATTCTCCAGAATCGTCTCCGTATCCGCCTCTTCCACCAGCTTGCCCGCGTATAAGATACCGATGCGATCGGCCAGGTTGGCGTGCACGCCAATATCATGCGTGATCAATACCAGCGTGCTGCCTTCCTTCTGCTGCACATCCTTCAGCATCTGTATGACGCCGCGCTGCACGACTACATCAAGCGCGGTTGTCGGCTCGTCAGCGAATATCAGCTTGGGCCAGAGTATCGTCGCCAGGGCAATCGTCACCCGCTGGCGCATGCCGCCCGAGAGCTGATGCGGATACGAAGCCATCACCTTCTCCGGCAGCCCGAGATCGCGCAAGTATTCGGCTGTGAGATCAAAGGACTCCTGCTTAGTCACATCGCGATGGGCGCTGATGAAATCGTGGAAGGTATCGCGGATACGGCGCACCGGGTTCAGCACATGCATGGACCCCTGCGGGATGTACGAGATCGTGCGCCATTTCAGGTCCCGCTGCTGCTCCTCGGTCATATCAGCGGCGTTCATCGTCTCGCCCTCGAGATGATAAATCACCTCGCCACCGACCACCGTCAGCGGCGGCTGATAAGCGCCCAACAGAATCCGCAAGAGCGTAGACTTGCCGCAGCCAGACTCACCGGCGATGCCATAGACCTCACCCTCTTGGATGCGCAGCGTGATATCATCTACCGCCTTGACCGTACGCTCAACGCCGTAGGCTTTGGTGATGTAATAGGCGCGCAGGTTGTTGGTTTCGATTATGGTGCCCATACATCGTCCTTCTCTTTGCGCGAGTCGTCATCCTGCGCCTCTTCGCCCGCGTCCGCCGACAGACGAACCAAGCGCTTGCGCGGATCGAGATATTCGCCCAAGCCGACCGACATCA
>JAPOYS010000129.1 GCA_026706455.1 Chloroflexota bacterium
GATCAGAAATGTCAGGTTCTAAGGGGGCTACCCTCTAACTGATTCACACCTCTAGGTTTCACCTTTTACGTGAACTCCGTTAGGGGGTGAACCCGAAACCGTTAGACTGTGAATTTGACAGTCGAGAGACCGCAGACTAATCCTCTGCGGTCTCTTTAGTTCCGCACTCGCCGTCAAGTGTATTCGGCTTCATAGTCGTCACGGAGAATGGCATAGCGCGCCTCGTCCTTGTATTTTCCATGATGGAGAATTGAGCGGCGCAGCAGACCCTCATACCGCATATTCGCCTTTTGCATCACGCGCCCCGAAGCTGGATTATGGGGAAAATGCCCGGCTGCGATGCGGTTAAGCTTCAACTCTTCGAAACCAAACTGGATGATTAAGCGCAGCGCGGCCGTCGCCAGTCCCCGCCCCCAGTAGGGCAGACCGATCCAGTAACCGACTTCGGCGCGGTTGTGCGCCGGCGTCAGATGGATGCCCATGCAGCCGACGAAGTGCTCGCTCGTTTTTTCCAGTATCGCGAATACAAAGGCTTCTTCATTTCGCCATTGTTCGCGCGCCTTTTGCACGAAGTCGCGGGCGGCGTCGGGCGGATACGGATGCGGCACGAAGGTGTTTTTGGCGATCTCCTCGGCGGCAGCCAGCCGCTGGAGAGCGGGAATATCCCCGGTCTCGAGGAGTCGCATGCGAACCAAATCGCCCTCCAACTTAGGTTTCTTCACGTTGTCTTCGCTCATTGATCGGCAAGGCAGCCCAGCACGGGGCGATTATTCAAAGGCCGGCTTTCCAACTTCAGCCTTATGTCAAGCGGACGCTTGTCGCGGATAACGACCAAATCCACTTCATCGCCCGGGCGCGTATTTTGCACCAGGTAGGTCACCAAGGCATCAAGGTCATCGAAGTAGTAACCGTTGATGGCGACGATTAAATCGCCGTCGGCGCAGACTGTTTTTCCCCGCACTTCGGTTTGCGCGCTCCCGCCGCGCAGCCCCGCCAGGTGAGCGGGCGAGCCTTCGCTGACGCCGCGAAGCAGAACGCCGCGCTCCACCGGCAGATCCAGCGCGTCGCTCAAGCCAGCCGTGCCAAAGCCGCCGTCCTCCCGCATCACCGAGATGCCCATCCAGGCGTAATCGACGGCGCCTCGCGTTACCAAATCGGGAATGACGCGGCGCATCGTATCGGCGGGCACGGCGAAACCGATCCCTTGAAATTGCCCGCTGTCCGAGCGCATGGCTGTCGTGATGCCGATTACGAGCCCCTGGGAGTCAAGCAGAGGACCGCCCGAATTGCCCGGGTGGATGGCGCCGTCGATCTGAATGATTGAGGGATTGTCAAAGCCGAGCGCCGCGCCCGCGTCCATCAGTTCGGCCGATGGCAGCCTTCGACCCAGCCCGCTGACAATGCCGGTCGTCATGGAGGTCTTTTGGCCGAAGGGATTGCCGATCGAAATCGCGCGTTGGCCCACGCGCACGCTCGCAGATTCGCCGATCCGCAAGGGCGACAGCCGATCTTCGGACGCGCTGACTTTGAGAACCGCGAGGTCGCTGAAGCTATCCAGACCGATCAGCTGCGCTTGCAAGACGTAGGCGTTTCGTAGCGTGACTGTGATGGCCTGCGCGTCTTTCACCAGATGCGCGTTGGTAATGATATGCCCGCTTCGATCGTAGACGAAGCCGGAACCGCGGCGCGTAAAGCTGCCGGAGCCGTCGTCAATCGCGGATTCAATCGTCACGACCGAGGGGCTGGCGCGCTCGTAGATATTGGTCAGCAGCAGGTATTCGGCATCGGCCGCATCGACGATGACGGCCGGCAAGGCGGTCGGAGTCGGTTCTGGCGCCGCCGCCCAGGCGTCTGCGGGGATATCGCGAGAAGCGGTCAAACCGCTGCATGAGGAGAGCAGTAGCAGGCCGATCCCCAGCCAGAGAATTATTCGCGTGCCACTATCTTTGTCAGGCGCCATGGCTTGATTTTAGCAGGTTACGGGCGCTTCGATAATGGTTGGGCGGGAGGGCGAGCCTCTACAGATCGAATTGACGGGCGGTCGAGCCCTATAACGCTAGCGCAGGCTGTCGCGCAGCGCTTCGGCGCGGGCGCGCTGTTCGGCATCGAGATGCGTCGGCACGGTGATCAGCACGCGCGCGTAAAGATCGCCGTATTCTCCGCCCTTGCGGAGCTTGGGCATGCCTTTGCCGGCCAAGCGCAGTTTTTGACCGGTCTGCGTACCGGCGCGGAGCTTGGCGCGCGCCGGGCGGTCGAGGGTCGGGACATCAACCGAACCGCCCAGCATGGCGGTCAGGGCATCGACTTTGACATCGACGTACAGGTCGTCCTCCACACGCTCGAACTGTGGGTCTTCGCCGACCTGCACGACCAGGTACAGATGCCCGGCCGCGCCGCCCTTGTAACCGGGATGACCTTCGCCCGCCAGGCGCACCTTGGCGCCGGTCGCGGCCCCGCGCGGGATCCGAACGCTGATCTCACGACCGTCTTTGCTGACGACGCGCTCCGTGCCCTGGTAGGCTTCGCGCAGGCTTATGTGGACATCCTGCTCAATATGCCTGCCGGGGCGGGGAAAATCGGCTGCCGATTGGAACCCAGCGCGCCCGCGGCGCCGTCCGCCAGAGCCAGCGAAGATTGTCTCGAAGATATCGGACATATCGATAAAGGGAATATCGCCGCCGGCAAAGGGATTGTCGCCATTTGCATTCTGATAATGCTGCCAGTTTTCTCCAAAGCGATTGTAGGCTGCGCGCTTGTCTTCATCGCTCAATACTTCGTAGGCCTCGTTCAATTCCTTGAAGCGGGTTTCCGCGTTTGCATCCCCCGGATTGGCGTCGGGGTGATATTGCTTCGCCTTTTGGCGAAAGGCTCGCTTGATCGCGTCGTCGCTGGCGTCGCGCGCAACGCCAAGCACATCGTAATAGTCTCTGGCCATCGCCTGTTTCCGTCGAAGGTTGTTGCGAATGCGCAACGCTCACATTGTACGCTGCGGCGGCGCGCCGGTCAATTCGTACCGCGGCTCGCCCAAGGCGCGCGTGGCGGCGCTACGCCGGCGCTTCAGCTTCAGTTTAACGCAGACCCGTTAGAATTGCGTTGGCGCGCGCTAGGCAATGCGGCCGCCCTTGTGTGTTATGATTAGCATACTTGGCCGCAGGACTGCGCCAGCGGCGCGGCCTTCGCAGGCAAAGGCTGAAGGATGAACGGACGGAGAGACAGCGCGGGGTCCTCGCAGTCGGTTGAGGATTTCCTGAAGGCTGTCTACAACCTTCAAGTCGAGAACGATCGCGTTTCGACCAATGCGCTGGCTGAGGCTTTGCATATCTCGGCGCCGGCGGTGACCGATATGGCGCAGCGTTTGGTGGATGAGGGCACAGTCGATTATCTCAAGTATCGTGGCGTGCGTTTGACGGAGCTGGGCGAACGGGCGGCTTTGCGGATGCTGCGGCGTCATCGCCTGATTGAAACCTATCTTGTGCGCGATCTGGGTTACCAACTGCATGAAATACATGATGAGGCGGAGGCGCTCGAGCACAGCGTCTCCGACCGCTTCGTCGAGACGATCGCGCGCAAGCTGGGCGACCCGCGTTATGATCCGCATGGCGATCCGATCCCAAATTTGGAAGGCGTCATGCAGGAGCGAAAACTGCAGCCGCTTTGCAAAGTGGACCTGCACGCGCCGGCGCGCATCCGCCGCTTTGTGATGGAAGATCCGGCCATGCTGCGGAATACGCAGGAACGTGGACTTATGATGGGCGCCACGCTTGAGGTGATCGAACGCGACCCATTTGAGGGTCCGCTTAAAGTCCGCCTGGGCGCCGAGAATACGCAGACAATCGGATACAAGATGGCTTCCTCAATTCTTGTTGAATACATTGGCGAATTGTGATAACATCCAATCCCTTTCAAAACCGAATCACTTGACGAGAATGTTGGCGTTTCTCGCGGCTTGGTCGGGAAGCGCCAGTGAAGTTTAGCGATGTTAGCGAATACTAGACGGATAAGCGCAGTCAATCAGCGCGTACGCGCGATCTTGCTGACCGGCGACGGCGCCATGCTGATGATCAAGCGCGTCAAGCCGGGCTCCGCGGCGCCTTATTGGGTAGCTCCGGGCGGCGGCGTTGAACAAGCGGACGCGGATCTTATCGCCACCTTGGAACGCGAGCTGTACGAAGAGCTTGGCGCGGTCGCCTCGGTGCTGTCCACCGCCTTTGTGCTCGAGCATGAAAAAGCCGGCAAGCAATTGGAAGAACACTTCTTCGTTTGTCTCCTGCATGAGTTTGACCTGAGCAGGCGCTATGGTCCCGAATTCCGCGATCATTCGCGCGGCGCATACATTCCCGAATTCATTTCGCTCGATCCGCCCAGTTTGGGCAAGCTGTATTTCAAGACGCCGGAACTCTATGACTGGATGATCCATCATCTAGACTATCTATGCAGCATTCAGCTCCAGCCCGCCAGCCTGTGACGCTCGCCACATCCCGATAAGCCTGCGCGTTATTTGTTTCGCGCGCAACCGGATCGAAGTCGCCGGTAAAGCCCTCAGCCTGAGGCCGACCGAGTCGATCCTGCTGCCTGCGCTCCTTCACACGCAGGGTGCGGCTGACGCCCAAGCCGAAGACGATAGCTGACCAAGGGCGCCGCTCTCGGGTCACAATCTAGAGAATTGCCGCTGCGCTACGGCTGGACTATGATTGTGCTTGGCATCCGATGAAGGAGCAGCAGCCATGCGCGTCAAAGTTGGCCTGGCGCAGATCTACCCCAAGCTGGGCGATGTCGAGCACAACCTGCGCCTGCACCTGGACATGATCCGGCGGGCGCGCGCCGACGCCGTCGATCTGCTCGTTTTCCCCGAGCTGTCGCTGACCGGCTATCAGGTTCAAGACCTCGTGCCGGAGGTGGCGCTGCGTGTGTATAGGGATGACCTGGTATTCGCCGAACTGCTGGCCGCCAGCGCCGATATCGACATCGTTGTCGGCTTCGTGCACGAGGACGCGCGCAACCGCTTCTACATCGCAAACGCCTACCTCTCCGCCGGCGAACTCGTCCATCTGCATCACAAACTCTATTTGCCAACCTACGCCATGTTCGACGAATCGCGCTACTTCGCCCAAGGCAACAGCGTGCGCGCCTTCGACACCCGCTTCGGGCGGGTCGGCATGTTGATCTGCGAGGATTTCTGGCATGTTTCGCCGCCTTACCTGCTCTGGCTGGACGGCGCTGACATTCTGATTTTGAACAGCTCCAGCCCCTCGCGCGGGCTCAACGAAAGCGACCGGCTGATGGGCGCGCGCTGGGTCGAGCAGGTGAATCAGGCTTATGGCGGCATGTTCACGTCCTACATCCTGCATTGCAATCGCGTCGGTTACGAAGATGGCAAGAATTTCGGGGGCGGCTCGTCGGTGGTCGATCCCGATGGCGAGTTCATGACCCGCGGACTCTACTTCGACGAGGCGCTGATCACGCAGGAGATCGACTTGAATCAGCTGCATCGGACGCGGGCGCGGCTGCCGCTGCTGCGGGATGAGCGGCCCGGTCTGGTGCGGCGGGAGCTGGGCCGGATTCTGCGCGAGAGTTTGGGGTAGGGTGGATGGACAGCCTTAGGTCTAATGTCGATCGCGAATAAGAGCGCAAATGCGACACATTTTTTCACCACCGAGGACACCGAGAGCTACCAGACTGCTATATGTGGCAATTTGAAGGATTGTCGGATGTTTCGCTTGGGCATGGCATATCATTCTTCTGACACGGCCCGATTGATGAAATGAGAACAAGATGACCACCACCACAACCCTCCTCCGCAACGGAACCCTCTACGACGGCACGGGCAGCCCGCCCGTCACCGGCGACATCCTCATCCGCGGCGACCGCATCGCCGCTATCGGCGACCTGCGCAATGAATCCGCGTCCACCACCATCGACCTCGATGGACTCGCCGTCGCGCCCGGCTTCATCAACATGCTCAGCTGGGCGACCGAGTCGCTGATCGAAGACGGGCGCTCGATGAGCGACATCAAGCAGGGCGTCACCCTCGAAGTCATGGGCGAAGGCACATCAATGGGTCCGCTCAGCGACGAGATGAAGCGCCGGCGCGATACGATTCTGTCGACAGCCGATATCATCTACGACATCGAGTGGACGACATTAGGCGAGTACCTCGAATTCCTCGAGCGCAAAGGCGTGGCGACCAATGTGGCTTCTTTCGTCGGCTCGGCCACCCTGCGCGTCCACGCCGCTGGTTACGATGATCGTCCGGTCAGCGATGACGAAATGGTCGAGATGAAGCGCCTGCTGCATGAAGCCATGCGCGAGGGGGCGATGGGCATGTCAGCCGCCTTGATTTACCCGCCGGCGACCTACCAAAGCACCGAAGAGTTGATTGAGCTTTGTCATGTCGTGGCCGAATACGACGGCATGTACATCACGCACCTGCGCAGCGAAGGCGCGCAGTTCCTGGAAGCGCTGGACGAGCTGATTCGCATCATGCGCGCAACCGGCGTGACCGGCGAGATCTATCATCTCAAGGCGGCTGGCAAAGCCAACTGGCACAAGATGAACGAGGTCATCGCCCGCATTGAAGCCGTTCGCGCTGCGGGCTTGCCCCTGACCGCCGATATGTACACCTATCCCTACAGCGGCACCGGTCTGGCTTCCTGCATTCCGGCTTGGGCTCATGACGGTGGCTTTGACGCCATGATCGAGCGGCTGAAGAATCCCGACCTGCGCGAGCGGATCAGGCGGGAAATGGCGCTGCCCTCGCATCAGTGGGAGAACATGTTTGAGGAGAATGGTCCCGATGGCATCATGTTGGCCGGCTTCGCCAAGAAGGAACTGCGCCAGCATCAGGGAAAGCTCCTGAGCGAGGTGATGATTGAGCGCGGAACTTCGGCGGCTGATACCGCCATCGACCTGCTGATTGAAGACGACAGCCGCATCTTCTCGCTTTACTTCAGCATGTCGGAGGACAACCTGCGCCGCCAGATCCAGTTGCCCTGGGTCAGCTTTTGCTCCGACGCCGGCTCAATCGCGACTGAGGGCGCCTTCCTCAGCTATCATCCGCACCCGCGCGCTTATGGCAGCTTCGCGCGCGTCATCGGCAAGTATGTTCGCGCTGAGGGTTTGCTGACGCTGGAAGAGGCCCTGCGCCGGCTGTCTGGTTTCGCCGCCGACAATCTCAAGCTGAGAGAGCGCGGTTATCTCAAGCCGGGCTACTTCGCCGATATCGCCGTATTCGATCCGGCGCTCGTGCAAGACCACGCCGTGCCCGGCGATCCGCATCAATACAGCGACGGTATGGTTCATGTATTCGTAAACGGAACACAGGCGCTGCGTGATGGCGAGCATACGGGCGCGCTGCCCGGACGCGTCGTGCGCGGACCCGGCTGGGCCGGCGCTTGACGACTGGGAACGCCATAATCCGCGTTGGGAATGAGCAAGCGAGCAGACGAAATCAGCCCCCAAATTTTGGGTGGTCAGCGAGCGCACGGTAGTATGCTATAATCAATTCGTACAACTGAGATAGCAGAAGCAACTGCTATGAAGGAGCGGACATGAATTTTGGCGGACTATTAGGAATCGTGGCGGTGCTCGCCTTCGGGGTTGGCATCCTGGGCGTGGCTTTCGCATTCACGCTGGCGTCTCAGGGGCGGTCGGCGCGCGGCGGCGTTTTGCTGGCGCTGGTGGGCTTTGCCTCGGGCGTCGTGCTTTTTGTCGTCAGTTCGGGCATCTTGATTGTCCAGCCGGCGCGGGCGGCCGTCATCGTCAATGTGCTGACCGGCGAGCTGGAGGATCCGGCGCGGGCGCCCGGCACGTCGATCATCATCCCGGGCTTGCAGGAGTACATCATCTACCAGACCGACCAACGCGAATATACCATGTCGGGCATCAGCACCGAAGGGCGCTTGCAGGGCAACGACGCGGTCGAAGCGCTGACCGTCGATGGCCAGGAAGTGCGGCTGGATATCACGGTCTTGTATCGCATTGAGCGGCAGGACGTCAATCAGATTCACCTCAACTGGCAGAATCGCTATGAATCGGACTTCATCCGCCCGACCGTGCGCGCGGTCGCTCGCGATGTCGTCTCGCAATTTGAAGCGGAAGCCATCTACGGCTTGGAGCGCGAGGCGCTCGGCGGCCGCATATCTCAACTGGTTGGTCGGCGTATGGCTGACGAAGGCTTAACCTTGACCTCGCTGCTGGTGCGTCAAATCGATTTCAATGACGCCTTTGCCAACTCGATCGAAGAAAAGCAGATCGAAGAGCAGAAGCTGCAGCGCGCGCGGACGGAAGCGGAACGTGTACAAACCGAAGCGAGCGGTCGCGCCGATGCGGCCGAGCAGGAAGCGCGCGGTCGCGCCAACGCCCGCTTGATCGAGGCGCAAGCCGAAGCGGAAGCGCTGCGCGTCATCAGCGATCAGATCGCGGCGAATCCGAATCTAATCCAATATCTCTACGTCGCCAACCTGTCGGATAACGTGTCCTTCGCGCTGCTGCCATCGGACGCGCCCTTCATCTTCAGCGTCGATGATTTCACACAATTGGGCGATGATTTTGAAGCGCCGGAAGCATCGGTTCGGCTGACCGAGGCTGGCCGATAGCGCGATAGTCGCAAGCATTCGCAGTAACCGGGACGCTCACTTCTGAGAGCGTCCTTTCTTGTTGTTGCCTGTTGCGCGCTCCCCACGGGTCCGCGCCGATCAAAGATCAATGTCCATCACTTCGAGGACGGTCTGAATCGGCGTAAAAATGGACGCGCGGCGCGAGCCGGCGAAGAGCAAGCCGACCGCGTTCAAGCTATCGCGCTCGACTATCAGCGCGCCCGAGTCGCCCCCTTGGCTCATTGGCGTGGTGATCACTTGCCCGACGAAGCGCGCTTTCAAGTCCTCGGCGTAGGATACGTCAACGGTGGCGTTCATCAAGGTGACGGCGCCTTCGGTATAGCCGGTCGTGCGGCCCTGCTTGCGGACGTCCATGCCCAACTGGGCGAGCTTTGTGCCGTTGGGCCGGCCGATATCCACGATCGTCTGCTGAAAAAGCATGGGATTGAGGGGGCGCGCGAGCGCCGCATCCACGCGATTGCCGTAGATCGGCCCCGACTCGGCTTGCGCTTCGGGCTTGGGCACGCTGGTCAGGCGCTTGGAGGAGCCGCTGATCTTGCCGAGCGTATTGCCAACTGCCGCGAATAGCTCGACGATATCGCAGCCGCCGGGCGGAAAGAGCGGCGGGGTGGTGGCGGGCGGCGTCGGTCTCGCTCCGGAGCCGTTGATGAAGCGCAGCATCTCAAAGCGATGCAGCTTGGCTACGACATCGTCGGGCTTTACGCCATGGTCTGTTGGCCCCGGTTGCAAGATGGCGTCGCCGATCTGCGCCTCGTTGCTGTTGGCCAAAACATGATTATTCGACAGAATCAGCGGCTCGCCCGTGTTGCGATCGAAGACGATGGCGCCCAGCGTGCCGGCTGTGACCTTGTAATGGCCGATGCTGACGCCGGCTGGGATATTGGGGCGGAAGCGATCGCGCGGGTTGACCAAGGCTTCCAGCCGACCGACTTCGACGACATCGGTGCGCGCGCCGTTTACGTCCGGCGGCACCAGGTCTTCCGCGCTCAAGGCTTCGACCGGCTTCTTCTGTTGAACCAGGACCGCCATCGCCAGCTGATCGGTCGTTTCTTCCTTGTAATTGCGAAAGCCAATCGCCACGCCGACCACGCCACCGCGGTCCAATAGGTCGCTTTGGGCAAGCCGCTGCGCCTCCAGCAATTGGCGGAACAGGTCGATGGACATGCTGCGTGAACTCCGATGGCGTTCATCAGATGAATGCCATGCCATTATACGCCAGATTGAACAAGCGGGATATTTGCCGCCGGGCGGGCGCTAAATGGTATCGCCGATGGATTTGAGACCGCTGCCTGTGAAGGCGACCGCCAGTGAAGCGTCCTTGCCGATCAGCGAGCGAATCTGCGTCAGCGCAGCCGCTGGCGCCGCGCTGGTCGACTCGATCATCAAGCCCCGCTTATGCAGCCGCTTCTGCGCCGCCAGGATCGCCTCGTTGCTCACGCGCAGGGCGAAGCCGTCGGTGTCGTAGAGCGCCGCCAGTATCTGCTTCCCGCGCACCGGTTTATCGACTAGGATGCCGTCGGCGACGCTGTGAGCGGGCTCGATCGCGGGCGGAATCTCGGACCTGGCTTCCCAGCCGCGCACGATGGGGTCGACGCCGGCTGATTGCACGGCGATCATGCGCGGGACACGCTCAATCAAGCCCGCGTCATGCAGCGCTTGGAAGCCGCGATAAAAGCCCAGGAAGAGCCCGCCGTGCCCGACCGGCGCCGCAACCGCATCGGGCGCGCGCCGCCCAAGCTGCTCCCATGTCTCCCAGGCGGCCGTCTGCTGGCCCAGAGCGAAGTACGGGCTCCAGGCGTGGCTGGCGTAGGTTGTCGTTTCGGCGGCGGCGTAGATATCGGCCAAGTAGTCGCGCGATTCGACGATATGCCCGCCGAAAGACCGAATCAGGCGCTTTTTGCTTTCGACCGCGGTGGCCGCCGGGACATAAACCGTCGCCGCCATTCCGGCTAATCCCGCATACGCAGCCAGCGATGCGCCCGCGTTGCCCGACGAGTTGTCGATTACCGCCTTGGCACCGTAGGCGGCCAGGTGATTGATCAGCGTGGCGACGCCGCGATCTTTGAAGGAACCGGTTGGATTGAGATGCTCCAGCTTGGCATAGCAGCGCAAGCCGTCCAACTCGAGCGGGACCAAGGGCGTCATGCCTTCGCCCAGGCTGAAGCGCCGCTCAAGCGGCAGCATAGCTTGGTAGCGCCAGAGCGAGAAGTCGCGCGCGTCGATGCGGGCGGGGTCAAAGGCTGGCAGATTGACCAAGTCCAGCGAGCCGCCGCAAGCCCGGCAGCGCCAATCGAGGGCCTCGGCGGCCGCGCCGCAGCCGTTGCAAAGAATCTCTGTCATTGCGCCTCCCATTCAGTCAATGCCCTCGGATTCTAGGCTAGCAGCGTCGCGTCAGCGGGACAATGGGAATCGCGGAGTTGCTCTTGGGCGCGCAAGTAGCGCATACCCAATTCTTATGTAGTTAAGATATACTTGCTGCACGCGAGGATTTCGCCTTGCATTCTTGGCCACGCTAGGAAAATGACCTGCGCGTCGTTTGACCGGTTCGCTAATTGACGGGTTTCAATCTGGTTAATGGATCTTCAAGACAAGCTCAATCGCCCGCTGCGTGATTTGCGGATATCAGTGACCGATCGCTGCAATTTCCGCTGTCCCTACTGCATGCCGGCCGAGATCTTCAACGAACGCTATCGATTCTTGCCCAAGCCGCATTTGCTTACATTTGAAGAGATTACGCGCCTGACGCGGATCATCGTGCGTTTGGGCGCCGTCAAGGCGCGCTTGACCGGCGGGGAGCCGCTTCTGCGCCAGGACGTTGAAAAGCTGGTGGAAATGCTCGCCGCGCTCAAGGGCGTGGACGATCTGGCGATGACCACCAACGCCTATCTCCTGCCGCAGAAGATCGACGCCTTGAAAGCCGCGGGCTTAAAGCGGCTTACCATCAGCCTGGATACACTGGACGATGAAGTCTTTCGCCAGATGAATGGCGAGCGCTCGGCTGTGGACAAGGTGCTTGAAGGCATCTTCGCGGCGGAAGAAGCTGGCTTTACACCCTTGAAGATCAACGCTGTCGCGCAGCGCGGGGTCAATGACCATACGCTGGTTGAGCTGGCGCGCTTTTTCAAGGAGCGCGGGCATATCCTGCGTTTCATCGAATACATGGATGTCGGCAATATGAACGGTTGGAAAATGGAGCAAGTCGTGCCCGCCGCCGAGATCGTCGCGCTAATCAACGCCGAGATGCCGCTGGAGCCAATCGCCGGCAACTATTATGGCGAGGTGGCGCGGCGCTATCGTTATGCCGATGGCGAAGGCGAAATCGGGCTCATCAGTTCGGTGACGCAGCCATTCTGCGGCGCCTGCACGCGCATGCGGCTGTCGCCGGAAGGGCAGATCTTTACCTGCCTCTTCGCCATCGAAGGGACAAGCCTGCGCGATCCGCTGCGCGCCGGCGCCAGCGACGCCGAGCTGGAAGCCATCATTCGCGCGACCTGGGGCGAGCGCATCGACCGTTACTCCGAGATACGAAGTTCGCTCACGCAAGAGGTTCGCGACCGCCGCCAGAAAGTTGAGATGTATCACATCGGCGGCTAGCGCGCTGATGCTAACCCAGGGTTGCAGTGACGAATTGAGCCGATTCACAAAACGAGGAAACCAATGAGAAATTCCGACTTTGACATGACCGGGCAGACGGCGCTGATCACGGGCGCGGGACGCGGCATTGGTTTGGCGACAGCAAAGCGCTTTGCCGCCGCCGGCGCCGATGTCATCATCGCTGAGTACATTGCGGAGAACGGGCAAAGCGCCGCGTCCGAGATCGAGGCTATGGGCCGAAAGTCCATGTTCATTGAAGTAGATGTGCGCAGCTCGCAGAGCGTGAATCAGATGGCGGCGACTGCGCTGGAGGCCTGCGCGAACATCGACATCCTGGTTTGCAATGCTGGCATCGCGCAGGCCGTAAACGCGGAAGAGTGCAGCGATGAAGATTGGCTCAACATGATGGCGGTCAATCTCAATGGTGTGTTCTGGTGCTGCCGCGCCATCGGCCGGCACATGCTGGAGCGGGGCAGCGGCGCGATTGTGAATACAGCCTCAATGTCCGGCATGATCTCCAATACGCCCCAGCCGCAAGCGCACTACAACGCGGCCAAGGCGGGCGTAATCCTGCTGACCAAATCGCTGGCTGGCGAATGGGCAAGTCGCGGTGTGCGCGTCAATTGCGTCTCGCCGGGATACATCGGCACGGATATGACCGCCGAAGGCTTCAGCAACGATGCCTGGCGGCCCACCTGGCTGGCTATGACGCCGCAAGGGCGCATCGGCAAACCGGAAGAGATCGCCCAAGCTATATTCTATCTGGCCTCGCCGGGCGCCAGCTTCACCACCGGCACAAACTTGGTGGTGGACGGCGGTTATACATCGTGGTAAGCGCCGGCGCGACCTAAGCTAGACGGCGAAATTGCCCGTTTCAAGGACATCGATTGGCGCGCCGCCAACCTGGCGCGGCAGAATGGCATCGGCGTCCAATTGCGCCAGCGGCCGCTTGCGACTGACCATCACAACCAGGCAAAGCTCGGTGGTCGGCTGGCCCTGGCGCCGACGGTAGCCGATGCCCGTCCCGACGACGTTGGGGAAACCCAGTAGAAACTCATTGAATTGCGCTTGCGCTGTGGCGATCTCAGCCGCTCGTTGCGCTTCGTCCATCGCAGGGCTCGGGCAGGCCTAATTCGTCGCCTTCCGCCTAGGGAATTTCCGGGCACTGGGTGCCCAGCACGATGCTGACGATATCGCTGCGAATCCAGCCTTCAAGATTGGCGTCGTCAACGCTGACGCGAACGAAATACCAGACGGGACCTGTCGGGTTGCGCTCTTGCCGCTGCACCTTGGATACGGGCGCGACCGTCCCCGTCCCCAGCCAACCAACGACCGGCGACTGTGTTGTCGGGCGCGTGCGCACGCGTATCGATTCCGTATTCAGTACGACGACCTGGCATAGCTCGAGCGGCGTTGGCGTATAGGTCGGTGTGCTGGTTGCGGTTGGCGTATCCGAGGACGTGGGCGTGGGTGTGGGCGTGCTGGTATGGGTAGGCGTATTCGAGGGTGTGAAGGTCGCCGTCGGCGTGAACGTATGGGTGGCGGTCGGTGTGTTCGTGGGCGTGTCCGTAGCGGTTGGCGTATCGGAGGGCGTGAAAGTCAAGGTTGGCGTTGGCGTGGTGCTCGGCGTCTGGGTCGGGGTCGGCGTATAAGTCGAGGTCGGGAAGAAGTTCGCCCCGACGAAATTCTCAATTGGTTCGCGATTCATCCAGCCGACCGCGCCGCCCACAGCGCCAATAATAATAATGACGGTGAGAATGACCATTCGGCCGCGATTGCGGCGGCGGCGCAGCAGGCCATCAATGCGGCTAATATCGGCGCGGCGGCCCAGAATGCGGAAGGGGTCATCGCGCATGGCGTCCAACCAGGTTCTCGCCTCGCGGTTGTTGCCATCTTGCAAAGCCTCTTCCGCCCGTTCCAGGTAGCGGCTGAACAAGTCGTTAACCGTGCCGCGGAAGCGCTCATCCTGGGCGTATTCGCCGGCCATCTCGGCCAGCATCTGCCGCGCTTGCGCCAGCTCGGAGTCGAAGTTCTGCGAAATCAGCGCTTGCGCCCGCCGGATCGCCTGCTGCGCGCGCGTGATATCCGATTGCAAATTGCGCGATCTCATCAGCATTTCGGAAAAGGCGCTGTCTGTGGGCTCAAGCTCCAAGCCCAGCTCCATCAGTTTGATGGCGGCATTCATCAAGAGGATGCGTTCGTCCAGCGTGGTCGAGTTGTTCGCGTGGTTGAGCGACATCTGCGCCTGGTCGTTGACTTGGCTGCGAATGCCGGCCAGCTTGTTGTCCATTTCCTGCTGCATCTGCGCCAGGCGTTGGCTGTTCGGCAGGAGCTGACGCGTCTGCGAGAGCAGGCTGCGCACGCTGGCGATCTGGGCGACTTGCTCTTCGAGCGTGCCGCCGATGGTATTGATGTTGACGGCGATCTGGTCGTAATCCCGCTGTATGCGCCGTATCATTTCCAGGCGCTCTTCCGCCTGCGGGTCATTGGGCACGACGCGCAGGGCGCCCTCGTATTTCCGCAGCGCTTCCGACCAATTGTCGTTGGCCATCAGGCGGTCGCCATCCGTGAGCAATTCGCGCGCCAGCGCCAGATCTTGAATATCGAGCAGCGCCTGCTCAACATCCTTCCAGGTCAGTATGCCATCGCGCTCCGCCAGTTCCCGCGCCTCGCGGTACAAACCCGAAGCTTGTTCGTAATTGCCCGCCCGCACGAGTGAATTGGCGCGGTTGTAGGCGACGCGCGCTTCAAAGGGAATCCGATGATCGGGCACGATGCCGCGGATCAGGTTGTCTTCCGATTTTTCGCGGTACTCGAGCGCCGTAGGATTGTTCGCCTGGAGCGCCAAAATCCGATTGGCGACATCGATTGTCTGCTGGTATTCACCCGAGTAATAGCTTTCGGTCAAACGGGAGAGCAGCTCGTCGAGCGCGGAAGACGGCGACGCGGGCCGCTCTTCAGCCGGGGTTTCAGGCAATTCGCTTAGGCTGCGTTCGCTGCGGCCGTAATCGCTGGGACCTGTGAATTGCGACGGGGGCGCGCCGTCGCCGGCCGGCTCGTAGGTTGAAGCGAGGCGCGGAGACGACTGTCGCGGTTCGGCGGGCGTCTGTGAAGGCGCCGGACTGACGTTGTGGCGCTCGAATAGCTCTTGCACACGCTGCTTTGACTGGGCGCTGTGCGAGCCCGCTTGTCGCAGCAGGCTGATGACATCATTATTGCTGCTGTCCATGCGCAGGGCGTCAGCCAGGATATCGATGGCTTCATCAATGTCGTCGTCATCGCCGGCGATTTCGATGCGGATGCGGGCGCGCCGCACCAGACCGCGCAGGGCGGCGGAATTCGGCCGGGCGCTGCTCGCCCGCCCGCCGGCGATCTCGGCAAAGAGTTCCTGCGCTCTTTGCTCCAGCGGCGTATTCTTCGCCTCCATCAAGAGGTCGCGAGCTTCCTGCTCCAATTCGCTTGTGGCTTTGGCATCAGTGGCTCGCTGAGCTCGATGGCGCAGGTCCTCAATTGCCCTTTGCAAATCTTGCATCAGTGGAATTCCTGTAAGAGTAAGAGCGCGGGCGCAATCAAATGACGGCTCACTCGCGAATGGAGGCGGTCTTTAGAAGAGCCGTACCACTTCGAGGGTTTCTGTGATAGAGTAAGATGCGTCCAATATCCGCCTGCGATTAACCAATTATGGCATCATTTCAGCATATCAGGCCAAGATACAAGCTCATCTTATTCTATAATATCAAACCCGACAAACAAGACCAATACTATCGCTACATGCTCAGCAGCTTCGTGCCGGACGTACAGAAGCTGGGCGTCTACATGCACATGGTCTGGCACGTCGCGTATGGGGATTATCCCATGCGAAAGATAGAATTTGTCACCGAAAGCGCCGACATCCTGCGCCGCCTCTTCCTAAGTGATCAATGGGACGATTTGGAAAACAAACTCAAGCTCTATGTCGACGATTATGAGCGCAAAGTCGTCGACTATCGCAACGGATTCCAGCTATAAACCGCAACAGGCTGGTCGGGCAATTGAATCGGATTGCGCGCGCAGGCGGGTGGCACAGGCGGCGCGGCGCCATGAGCTTGTCAATGCTCGCAGTCTTGTCCAAACTTGCCAAACGGCGCCGTCTACGTAGAATGGTTGCTATCCAGAGCATGTATTTTCTAGGGTGCTGGCTGGCATGAATCAAGTCGATCTGCTTCCCTTGCTGGCGGGTCAGCCCGAATTCGTTCAACGCATCATTATTGATGTCTTCCCCTTTGCTGTCGCTCTGCTCATCATCGTGCTTCTGCGTTGGCTGCTGACCGCCATCTTGCTGCGTCCGCTGAAGATAATCGTGGAGCGTTCCGATAGCGATATCGACGACCGCCTGCTGGAGGAGAGCGTTTCGCCATTGCGGCTGGCCGTGGTTGGCTTTTCACTCTTTCTCGTAACAGAGATCTTCGCCTTTGACATCGCGGTCGAAGAGGTAGCGCGGACTTTGGCGCGCGGCTTGCTGGTGGGTTCCGTCTTTTTCGCCATCGTTCGTTGGTTCGAGGTCGTGTCGCTGCAACCAGAGACCTTTCGCCGCGTGACCGGCTGGACGATCCCGGAGCGCCTGCTGCCGTTTCTGAACACCGTCGTCAAATTCATCATTGTTGCCATCGGCGCCATCTTTGTCTTGCAAGAATTGCAATTTGATGTCGCCGCCCTCATCGCTTCGCTCGGCGTTATCGGTATCGGCATCTCGCTGGCCTCGCAAGACACGGTTGGCAATATGTTCGGATTCGCGGCGATCGTAACGGATAATCCTTTCAAGGTCGGCGACTTCATCACGACGCCGGCGGTCACCGGCATCGTGGAATCGGTCGGCGTGCGGGCGACTCGTGTCCGTCAGCTTGATCAGGCGCTGGTCACCGTGCCCAATAATCTCTTGACCAATGCCGCCGTGCTGAATCGGACGCGACTGGAAAAGAGGCGTCTCGACGCAACGCTCAACTTCACCTACAGCACAAGCTCGGATCAGTTGCGCGCTGTGGTGGCGGAAATGCGCGAGCTGCTTCAAAACACGGATGATATAGATCCCGAATCGGTCATCGTGCATTTTGTCGGCTTCAACAGCAGTTCGCTGGATGTGCGCGTCATCTGCCAGGTGCTGCTGTCGGATTGGCGCGAATTCACAGCCAAGCAGGAAAGCGTATTTTTGGAGATCATGGGCATTGTCGAGCGGCTCGGCATCGGCTTTGCCTTTCCCAGCCGCTCCGTCTACATTGAGTCCGTACCGGAGGACAGCGACGCAGAATTACTCCTGGGCGGGCGTCGCGATCAGGCGGAACCGAGCCAGGAGCGGGTTGAGGCGTCCCCGTCCGAGCCCCGAGAGCCGGCTGAGGCCCAGCAATCAGCCGCCGACCCATGACGGAGGATCTGGGCGCGCTGCGGGCCGCCTTGGGCTTCACGGCGGGGGATTTGCAGGCGAATCGGCAGGGCCTGCTCAGTCGCGCCCAAGCTGCGCGGCTCAAGCGCAGTCGACTGCGAAACACGCTGCTCGCCACGGGCATCTTCTCGCTGCTGGCGCTCGCCGCGACGGCGCTCATTTATTTAGGGCAGCTGAACAGGAACATGATACTAACGAGCGCTGGCGCCGGGCTGGTTCTGCTAAACGCAATCGTGATTGGCGGCGCCGGGCGCGCCTACATAGGCGTCAGCCAAGATTTGCGCGCGAATCGCGCAGAAGCGCTCACCGGCGCCGTCGAGCGCGTCTTGCGCCGGGGACGCGCGGGCGACAGCTATCTGCTGCGCGTCGGCGGCGTCGAGCTAAACGTGAACCGGGATATCTTTGTGGTTTTCGAGCACAAAGCCGCCTACCACATTTATCGTACTAGCTTCTCGCGGCAGTTGCTGTCGGCTGAGCCGGCGGTTTGAGCGCGCAACAAGAGCCTGGCGTCCCAGGTAATGTGGATTGCCTTTAGCGCTGTATACTTAGACGACGCGGCGTTGGCAGCGGAAACGCCGACGCGCAAAGGCTTAGTCGCCGAGGTTCCCCTTTGTTTAGGAGACAGGCATACCAGACTTGGCTGACGCTGATTGGCTACGCGCTGGCCGCGCTCTATCTAGCCGCCCCGATCCATGGCGCGCTTTCTTCTCGTTTTTTAGGCGAGGAAGCGGGCGATGTATATGAAATGGCCAGGCATATTTGGTGGTTTAGGACCGCCTTGCCGGGCGGCTACGATGTCTTCGAGCATTCCCTACTCGCTTACCCGGAGGGGTCCCCGGCGGCGCAACTTTGGGCGCATCCGCTGCAGTGGTTTCCCATGTGGCTGTTCGCATTTGTCTTGCCGCTGCCGGCCGCCTATAACATTGGAACGCTGCTAACGCTCGTGCTGAACGCCTGGTCAATGTATTTGTTGGCTCGCCGGAAGCTTGCAACCGCGCAGCGATTCCCCGCATTCATCGCGGGGCTCGTCTTCATGTCATTGCCAACGATTCAGGGGCATCTCTTGGAAGGGCAGGTCGGCCTGCTTGTACAATGGCCTGTGCCGCTTTTGATCATTTTCTTATTTGACTACGCCGACGATGGCGGGACAAGCCGCTTTCTCATCGCGACGCTTCTGTTCACCGCCGGGGCGCTCGGCGACGCCATGCAAATCTTCTATGTATTGCTGCCGCTCGCGCTGATGTTTGTATTGGCGCGCGTATACCATCGTGATTATGTTGGCGCCTTGCGGGTGATGGCGGTCGCGCTTGCGGGCAGCCTCTGCTTGCTGCTTTATGTTTCGCCGATACTGGCGGACTATTTGCGCCATTTGGGGTCAGTTGGCGCCACCGACCGCATTGACCGCAGCATCGATCTTCTCGGCTTAGTATCGCCCTCATCAGATAATCCATTTTGGCAGGATGTCGCTGCGCATGCGCGAAAGTTCGCGGGAGCGGACCTGGGCTATACCGCCAGCTACATTGGCTTGATCGGCGGGCTCTTGGCTTTGTTTGGCATCTTCTTTCGGCGTGAAGCGCGCTGGTGGCTGTTTGTCGCATTGGCCACCTGGGCGCTGGCGCTGGGTCCGCTTCTAAAAATAGACGACCGGGTACTATCAGGCTCGATAGCCGGCTACGATGCGGTGGTGCCGCTGCCTTATGCGCTGTTCGTCAATTTGCCCTGGTTTGATATGGCGCGCTCGCCCGCGCGATTCATGCTGCTGTTCGCCCCGGCTTTTGCCCTGCTGGCCGGCTATGGCATGGCTGTATGCTGCTCCGGACGATGGATTCAGCGCCGGAGCCCCCGTCTGCAATTTGGCGTCGCGCTCGTATTCGCCCTCTTGCTATTGGAGGACTACAAACTGTTCGCCGCCTTCCCGAGCGTACCGGCGGAGGTTCCGCGAGAGATACATAATTTGAGAAGACGGCGGGACATACGGGCGATCTACAACGCGCCTTACGATGACGATACGGCGGCAAAGGAAGCATTGTTTCTGCAGACGGCGCACGGCAAGCCATTGATCGGCGGGGTTGATGCGCGCCTTACAACTGTGGGGCATGCCCGCCTGGCGCTGCTTGCCAAGTTTCACCCCTCTTTGCTGCTGGATTCTGGAGCTGACATCGTTATCATCAACAAAGCGCGCGCAATTGAGACCGGGCAAATGGACCTGCTGCAGTGGCGGGCGCGACAGGGTTTGGGCGCGCCTATCTTTGAAGATCAGCGCTACGCCATTTACGACACGCCCGTATCGCGCGAGCGGACGCCGGACGCGTACTCGCCCGTGGCCGGGCTTCAGTCGCACCTCACCTACATTTACAAAGAGCAGCCGGGCTGGTTGGAATTCAATGCGATCCTTGAGGCGAGCAATCGGCGCGTGCGTCTCTCGCTCAATGACAGTCCATTGGAGACGCTCGAGGTGAACGGGCGTATTCCCTTGTCCATGCCGCTGCCGATTGCGAGGCGCGGCTACCATACCTTTCTCATTGCGCTCGACCCGCCTTGCCCGCAGCGGATTGATACGAGCTTGCTTCAGTGCCCGCGCGTGACGGTCGAAAACGCGAGCATTGAGGTCTTGTCCGCCGGCGCCATCTACGATCCTATCCGTATTGAAGACGGCATCATTCTGGCGGGTTATCTTTTGCCGCAGGCGCCCGACGGCGAACTGTTCAAGATTCGCCTATGGTGGCGATTTGAATCCGAACGGTCGGCCGCTGACGTGCGGTTCGTTCACGTCTTGGACGAGCAGGGCAGGCCCGTATCCGAAAGACCGGCCGACCACAACTTCGGGATGATCCCGGCGGGCAGCGAGCTGACGGAGACCGTCACCCTGGACCAGAGCAAACTGGAGGCGGGCGTCTATCGAGTGCTGACGGGCTGGTACGCCTTGCCCCAGGCGATTCGCTACGATGTGCTCACGGATGTGGATGGCGCGCAGGATGATACGATCGTGTTGGGGTCTGTGCGCATCAGCGAATAGCGGTCGGCGCCCCTAGCGGCTCTAATTCGTTCCGGCCTTGGTCAGCTTCGGCACAATACTTTGGAAAGGACAATTCGCTACATTGCGGATGCGTTTTAGGCGAATGAGAAAGGCAAAATGATGAGAGGCAAGGCAGGGTCAATCCTGGCGCTTTGGCTGTGGCTCTTCATAGCGGCGCCGATGATGACGCAGGATTACGACGCGTCAAATTATCGCAAGACCATGATCCAAATGCTGGCGGCCGCCCATGATGCCGCGCGCGGACGCGGCTTGGACCTCGATGTTTTCGACGCGGTGGCCGCATCGGGCGACGCGCTCTACGCAGCGCCCTTGATCGATATCGCGTATTTCTCTCGCAGCCAGGAAGTCGGTCAGCGTGTGCTAGGGGCGCTCAACGCGCTGACTGGCGAGCGCGGCGGTTGGCGAGAATTCTTCGACTGGGCCGGCGCGAACGACATCGCGCTGCCGCCCGATTATGACGAGTTCAAGGGGCTGCTGCTGGCGGCCTTCGTGGACACGGAGTTCAGCCGTTTCTTTCGACCGGGCGTGATGAACAGCGCCGCCATCAATCTGGTGGAGCCGGTCTGGGGCGGCGTCACAGTCGATGGCATTCCCTCACTGGTCAACGCGCGCCAGATCAGTCCCAAGGACGCCACAGATGAAGGCTATCAGTTTTCGGATTTCTGCCGCGACAGCGATTGCAGCTACCCAGCAGCCGATGAGCTTGTCTTCGGCCTCAGCATTGATGGAGACAGCCGCGCCTATCCGCTGCGGCTGCTGAATTGGCACGAGATGTTCAACGACGTAATTGGACACGCGCCGCTTTATGCCGAACCGGATGGCGCCTGGGTTTGTGACTTTCGCGCGCCGACTGCCTTTGATGCCCGCGCGCGTTCAGGCGACGAGTGGGTGTTCATCGGGGGCCGCTCGGCTGGTTGCCCGCGCGAAGGCTGGCTGAGGCATGAGCATATCCAGTGGCTGGATGGGGGCGATCCGCTGAATGCGCTGCCCGATGTCGCTGACGGCGGCGAGGCGCTCGACGCGGGGTTCGCCGGGCAGGTCCGGGGCGCGCCAGTGATGCTGGCTTATTGCACCTTGTGTGGCGCCGGCGTGCTCTATGACGTGAGCATCCCCGATCTGGCTTACACAGACCAAGACGGCGCGCGCGTCGAAATGGGCGATACCGTCCTGGAATTTGGCTCATCCGGCTTGTTGATGCGCTCGAACAAACTGATGTACGACCGCAACACCGACACCGTTTGGAATGCGATCACCGGCGAACCGGCTTTTGGTCCGCTGGCGACCAGCGGCCTGGTCTTGGACGTTTTGCCGGTCGTGGTAACGGATTGGGCGAGTTGGCTGGCGGCGCATCCTGAAACCAGCGTGCTAAGCCTGGATACCGGCTTCCGCCGCAATTACACCAACGGCGCCGCCTACAGCGACTACTTCAACAGCACGGAGTTGATGTTCCCGTCATGGCAGCAGGATACGGCGCTGATCGCGAACAAGGAAATGGTCTTCGCGCTGCGCTTGCAAGGGCAGGCGAAAGCCTACCCGCTGGCGACCATCATCCCGCGGCGGGTCATCAACGATCGGGTCGGGACGACCGACGTGGTCATCCTCGCCGATGCGACGCCGGAGCGCGAATTCTTCGAGCCGGGCGGGGCGGCTGTGCGCGCTTATCATCGGCAGGGTCACAGCTTCAGCGCGGGCGAGGACGAGGCGAGTTTGGTCAGCGGAGACGGGCGCTCCTGGCGGATCAGCGAAGAAGCGCTCATCGCAAGTGATGGCGAGCGGCTGCCGCGCATCGGCGGGCATTTGGCTTTCTGGTTTGGCTGGTTCGGCTTCTATCCCGATACGCTGGTGTATGGGGAGTAGTTGTATCGTATCGGATTATAATGGTACTGTTTCCAATGAGCAAAAGGAAGCATTATGGGACAGATTCTACACCCTCGCGCCACGGCGATCGTCTTGATACATTGGGCGGCTGGTTGAACTGGATGCGTAGGATGTGGTTGGAGTGGGTGATGAGGATGTTTGGCATAATGGTTTTCCGTCTTGACCAACGATAGGTGCTAGTGCTTGACCCAAGGCAACTGCTGTTCGGCGAATTGCCGCTTCTTCTACGGCGCCCAAGCTCGGACACTTAACTGATCGATGGGATTCAGATCAAACCATTCTCGTCCAGGCATGGACATGTTGCGCTGGCGAGCGAATGTCTGGTGAATTGCGCGCTCTGTTTCCCTCACCTGTTTTACGTTATTCCCCGCGTTTATACTTCGAAAGGACACGGGCCTTCCCACGTCTCGACTAACCTCGGCCAAGCGGATACTGGGGTGGCGTGTAGTAATGCCTGATTTTGTAGCACCGGAGACTTTGTCGTACATGGTGTAGTTGCAGCCGTTGCGACAGATATCGTCTGGCAAGCTTCTGTATTGCTGCGCATTTCTTGCGCCGTCGGCGATTCGATTAGGGGCATTGACAACCGACCTGGCAGTTCTTGCTGCCGGTGCGCTCCTGGCGAATATTGGGCCCAACACGTCGTCGACACTTTGCCGAATCCAGTGAATGAAGTCGTCGACAACCTGGCCAACCGAACGAAACATATCGTCGGCTGCTTGCACGATTGGAGCGACGGCTGGGGCGGCAATTGCTCCGACCGCACCGAAAACTCCTCCAACTAGCGCGCCATCTCCCACGCACTCCGCTCCTCGGTGAACGCTGGTGATGGCAATATCCATATTGAATTCCTGATGCAGCCGAGTTTCGCTGACTGCGTTGCCGACCCCGCAAATGATGCCACTGATGGCCGCCCCAGTTCCTGCACCGACTAGTGCAGCCTCCGCTATCGGCGCTAATGCCGCTACTATGGCTGGAATCGCCGGAATCATTTCTAAACTCCTTTTGAATTCATTTAACTGTTATCAATGAAAGCACAAGTGAACGGGCAACACAGCCCCAATTTCTGGGGGTCTCACACCTCCCCCAGCAGCGCCTCCACCCGCGCCAGCCGCTGATCGTAGCGATGCTCCGCCAGCACGTGCGCGCGCGCCGCAGCCGCAATCCGCTGACGCTCGTCCTCATGCGCCAAGTAGTAGCGCACCTTTTCGCGCAAGTCAGCGTGGTTACTGAACGTGACCAGGTGCTCGCCGTCGGTGAACCACTCATGCACGCCGGGCCGGTCGTCGACGATCTGGAAGGCGCCCAGCGCCGCGCTTTCGAACAGGCGCATGTTGCCGCCGTAGCGCATGAAGTCGCCGTGCGCGTTGAGGCTGATTTTGATTGAAGACAGCACCTGCATCATCGCCGCGCCCAGGGCGCTGCCGCGCTGGAATGGCCTCAGCGATGGCGGGACTTCGTGCATGCTCCAGATTCCGAGGTCGAAGTCGCGCAGGCTCTCCAGCGCCGCCACGCGCTCGCTGTAGAGGTTGCGTGGCACGAGCGTGCCCACGAAGCCGACATCGCAGAGATAGCTCTCAGGCACATCGGAGATAGGCTGCGGGACATGCAAGTCGGGATCGATGGCGACGTAGGGCAGGCATTCCATTTTCCGCGCGCCCAGCTCGAGCCACTGCACGCCGTGATAGTAATCGTTGACCAGCACCAGATCGTAGAGGCGGGCGGCCGCGCGCTCGATGGCGCCCGAGAAGACGATCGGCGAGACGCCGCTGACATAAATGATTTTGCAGTGGTGCTCGCGTTTGAGCCGCGCCAGCGTCTCGGGGAAGATTTCGCGGTTGTCGCCGGAGAGCCAGATGATATCGGGCTGGAAGCGCGCCGCCTGTTTCAGCAAGAGTTGGTTGCGCCGCCGCAGATCCGGCTGCCAGCGGGCGGGCATGCGCCGCAGCAGCGCGGACCCGACTCGGGCTGGCGTCAATCCCGTGCGATAAACGGCGGTGCTGAGGCGGCTGATGTCGCGCCGCCCAAAGCCGGGCAGGTTGCGGTAGAAGACGTCCAGGTCGTAGCGAGCCGCGCGGAAGGCGCGTTCCCAGTAGTGCTGCCCCATGCTGCGCGGGAAGAGGGATTTTTCACCATCCGGCGCGCGCGCCTGTTCTTTGACCAGTTCGTCAGGATGATGGAGAGCGGCGATGAACAGGACTCGGCGAGGCATTGGCGGGGGGCTAATAGGCTTCTTTCCAGTAATTCTGCCAGAGCGCTTCGGGGCCTTCTGTGGCGATTCTTTGGATTGTCGCCCACACCAGTTTGTCACCAAATTGGTGTGGAGAATCAGGGAATAACTTCGTGTGATTTTCTCGTATGAATTTCTCTTGTTTTGAAATATATCCTATGATGTCAGTGGGATTATTCCAATTCTCTTGCACAACAGACTCGTCCAAATTGCCATCCCTACAGAGCCAATATAGGCTAAGAAAAAGTACTGCAGCGTCATCAACCAAACCGCGTACATCATGTATCGACTCCGAAATCAGGTCTTCAGTACTAAAGACATAATTTGCTGCTACAAACAGCGCAGACTTTTGCGAGAATGAGACGCGCCTGTCACCTATCAAGTTAATGGCTAAACCAAGAAGCAGTGGCAAATACAGAAGCAGATCTGATGCAGGCTGATTAGGATTTCGACTGACCCACTTATCGATTTTCTTGTTCCAACTCTGCTGCCAACTTATATTGTGAAGGCCGATGAAGCTGAATTCGGTTGTTCCATGCACTGTCCGTATATCGGCCTCTTCCAACGCGTCGTTCATGTAGCCGACGATCGCTGCAGCAACTGGGGGCGGTACACGATAGTGATCATGTTTGGCCTTATTCCACCACATTCTTACTCGATGAAGTCGAGATTTGTCGAGAAAGGCGAATTCTCTTCCAAACTGTTCCCGAAGCTGTTGAGCCAAATTCAATTCACTATAGAATTGAACCCATTCAAAAAAAGTGATGCGGTTGTTCTGCAGCCGACTTTCCATTGCAGTTCTTCGTTGGGAAATCTTTGCAGCTTCGTTTGGATTATCAATGATAAGTTTTTCTATTAACCTCTCGACCAATATATCCAGAAGCAATTCAATGGCGCTGCCTGCCGTCAATGTGGCGGCATTGTGAAGGTGGAAACTGCTGCAGGCGTTGGATTCTTCGCGGCGTACAACAATTGCTGACAAACTAATCGACTTAAGAGCAACGTCGTCATATGCAGGCATTTCGTCGCTCCCCACTACACCCCGCGCAAATCCAGCAATCTTAGGGGATTCTCGATCAGTTCGCGCAGGTGGTTCATGAAGGTGGCGCCTTCGGCCCCGTTGCTGACGCGATGATCGACGCTGAGCGTCATGTTCATGCGACTGCCGACGCCGAGCGCGCCATCATCGCGAACAATCGGCACGCGCCGCGCCGACGAAATGGCCAGGATGCCGGCCTCCGGCGAACTGATAATCGCCGAGAAATCTTTGACGTTGAAGGGTCCCAGATTGCTGATGGTGAAGGTGGCGCCGCGGATATCATCAGGCTTGATTTTGCCGCTGCGGGCGCGCTCGTACATCGCCTTGTTGCCCGCCGCCATCTCGCTCAGCGACGTCGTGTCAGCATCGTGACAGACGACATTCACGAGACCGTTTTCGGGCAGCGCGACGGAGACGCCGATGTTGACGCGCTTGTGCTGGACGAAGCGGTCGCCGTAGTAATGCGTGTTGAGATTCGGGAACGCGCGCAGCGTCAGCGCCAGCGCCTTAATCAGCATGTCATTGACGCTGACCTTGATGCCGCGCTCGGCCAGGGCCTTGTTGATCTCGGCGCGCAAAGCCAGCAGCGGCTCGACATCAGCCTCGACTGTGACGTAGAAGTGAGGCGTGTTGCGTTTGCTGCGCACGGTGCCATCGGCGATGGCGCGGCGCATGCGTGAGAGCGCTGTGATTTCCACATCGTCTTGCGGGAGGGCGCCCCAGGTCGGCTGCGCTCCTTCTATCGGCGCGGATGGCGGAGACGGCGGCAACGGCGGCGTGGCGCTCAGACTCTCCACATCTTCTTTGACGATCCGCCCGCCGGGACCCGTGCCCTTTACGCGGCTGAGGTCGATGCCTTTGTCGGCGGCGATGCGGCGCGCCAGCGGCGACGCTTTGATGCGGCCGTCATCGCTCATGCGCTGCCCGTTGGTCGTCCGCTCAGGCGCCGATGACTCGGCCTCAACCGCTGCCGGCGCGTCGCTGGGCTCGGCGGCGAGGGATTCGCCCCTAGCGCCGATGACGGCAATCACTGCGCCTTCCCCAAGTTCATCACCCGGTTCGGCCCGCAGCTCGAGCAGTTCGCCATCGCTGCCGGCTTCAATCTCGACCGTCGCCTTGTCCGACTCAAACTCGGCGATGATGTCGCTCGCGCTGACGCTGTCGCCAACATCTTTCAGCCAGTTAATCAGCAAGCCGTCCATCGCGAGTCTGATTTCGTGCGCCATCTACAGGATCTCCTTGACTGCGTCGACAACCTTTTGCGCGTCGGGCAGGGCGAGCAGTTCAATATCTTTCGAGTAGGGCAGGGGAACATCCTCGGCCGCGACGCGCTTGATAGGCGCGTCCATGTAATCAAACATGCGCTCCTGCAAGTTGGCGGCGATCTCCCCGCCGAAGCTGTACATGGGCAGCGACTCTTCGACGATGACGCAGCGATTCGTCTTCTTGAAGCTCTTATACACCAGTTCCATATCCAGCGGGCGCAGCCAACGCAGATCGACCACTTCGGCTTCGACGCCGTCGCGCGCCAGTTGACGAGCCGCCTGCAGCGCCCAATCGACGCCGCGCGCGTAAGCGACCAGCGTGACATCGGCGCCCTCGCGCTTGATGTCGCCCTTGCCGATGGGTATCAGGTAGTCCTCGTCAAGGTCATCGGGCATTGGGCTGGGCTTGGGATAAAGCGCGATGCTCTCCGTGAAAAGCACCGGATTGTCATCGCGAATCGAGGCTTTCAGCATGCCGTAGGCGTCCAGCGAATTGGACGGGCAGCCGACAAAGAGGCCGGGGAAGTGGGCGAAGATCGGCTCAGGCGCGTGTGAATGGGAGGCGGTCGCTTGGTTGCCCCAGCCGCTGGCCGCGCGATATACCAGCGGGACCTTGAACATGCCGTCAAAGAAGTAGCGGACTTTGGCCGCGTGATTGGCGATGGCGTCCAGCGCCAGGAAGGCGAAGTTGATGGTCATGAATTCGGCCACCGGTCGCAAGCCGGCCATGGCCGCGCCCACCGCCAAGCCGCCGATCGCCATTTCGCTGATGGGCGTATCGCGGACGCGCCGCTCGCCGAATTCCTCCAGGAAGCCGCGCGTCACCCGGTGCGTGCCTTGCCAGTAAGCTACCTCTTCGCCCATGACGAAGACATCCTCGTCGCGCTGCATTTCTTCTCGCAGCGCCCGGCGGATGGCTTCCCGCATGGCGACGTTTCTAGCTGCCATTGGTTCTGCTTTCTCTATTGTGTATCTCGCGCGCTAGCCACCATCTCGCCCCGACGGATTCGCTTTGATTGCGGGCGATTCACAGAATCGCCCCTACAGATTTGTTGCGCTGGCGGGCAAACTCAATCGATGCCGGCGCCGACGCTTTGATCGGTCTTGTATACCAGGTCAGACGCCACGTAAGTATTTTGCAACAGGTCCTCATAGCTGCTGGGCATTTCGCTGGCTTCGGCGAAGGCGACCGACTCGGCGACGATGCGCTCGGCGTCGGCTTCGTGCCGCGCCAGGATTTCGTTTACGTCGCCGTATTTGCTTTCGATGCAATCGCGCAGAATCTTGATCGGCTCGCGCGTCTCCATCCACTTCTTTAGTTCAGCCGACATGTCATCGCGGGCGTCATATTGCTTGTCGGAGACGCCATGCCCGCGATAGCGATAGGTCACGTGCTCGATGACGGCAGGTCCATTCTTCCGCGCGTATTCAACCGCCTTCGTGGCGACCGCGTAGACTTCGAGGGCGTTCTGCGCATCGACGCGGCCGAAGCTCTTGATGCCGTAGGCTTCCGCCTTGCGATGCAGCTCGATCTGGCCGCTGGCGCGCTCGACCTCGGTGCCCATGCCGTAGCCGTTGTTCTCGATGATCCAGACGACCGGCAGGTCCCAGATCGCGCTCATATTCAGCGACTCGTGGAAGTAGCCGTTGTTGGTGGCGCCATCGCCGACATAGGTCAGCGTCACATCGTCTTTGCCGCGGTAACGCGCTTCCATGGCGATGCCGGCCGCCAGCGGCAGATGCCCGCCGACGATGGCGTAGCCGCCCCAGAAGTTATGGTCTTTGGAAGCCAGGTGCATGGAGCCGCCCTTGCCGCCGCTTGAGCCGGTCTTCTTGCCCATCATCTCAGCCATGACCGCCTTGGGATCCATGCCCAGGATGAGCGCGATGCCGTGATCGCGATAGGCGGTGATGACGTGGTCGGTGGCACGCAGCGCCGCCATCGAGCCGACGCCGCTGGCTTCGTGCCCGCTGTAGAGATGCAAATAAACGCCGGTGATGCGCTTCTCTTCATAGAGTCGATGGCAAGTCTCCTCGAACTCGCGTATCAGCACCATCTGCCGATACCAGTCGAGGAGCATCTCTTTGGTCGGTGAGGCCATGGCCTTCCCTTCAGCGGCGATTGCGATTTGTTTTTTCATATCAGTCGGCAAGTATACCATAGGTGATTCGAGTTTTAGAATTCTGGGATTTTGGCATGAGCTTGACAGCGGCGCAAAAAGATCATATAGATCAAGTGTGCGAATTCTTGAAACTGAGCGGTCAAGTATGCCCCAAGCGCCGTTGCCCGATTTTCACAACGCAAAACCCTTTGTCAAGTGGGTGGGCGGCAAGCGCAGTTTGCTGCCCGAGCTATTGCGCCGCATACCGTCCGAATTCAACAACTATTACGAGCCCTTCGTAGGCGGCGGCGCGCTCTTCTTCGCCTTGAAAAGTGAAGGCAGGCTTAATTTAGCGGGGTCAACTCTGATACTCACCGTCGTTACGTCAAGGGTGGGAGCATTGTGCGGGGTCAGGTCGGTTGCAGCCATTCTTAAGCGATATCAACTTTGATCTCATCAACACCTACCAGGTCCTCCAGCGCGACCCCGAGCCTCTGATTAAACAGCTGCGTCAACACGCGGCAAAACACTCCAAGGACTACTACTACCAGATCCGCAGCCAACACGATTTAGACGACCGCGTCGAGATTGCGGCCCGTTTCATCTACCTCAACAAGACCTGCTACAACGGCCTCTGGCGCGTGAACAGCAAGGGCGAGTTCAACGTGCCGATGGGGAGCGCGGAAAAACCGGCAATCTGTCAGGAAGAAAACTTGCGCGCTTGCTACTTGGCGCTACAAGGCGTGGACGTTCGCACGCGGGATTTCCTTAAACTCGCTGCAGGAGAGGGCGACTTTGTCTACTTCGACCCGCCATACCATCCCCTGACGGGCGGCTCTTTCACTGACTACGCCAAGAGCGGCTTCGGCGAGGCAGAGCAAATTGCTTTGCGCGATTTTTGTCGCGAACTACACGAGCGGAGCGTGAAATTTATGCTGTCCAACAGCGACACCCCATTCACTCGTGAACTCTACGCCGATTGTATTTTCTCAATTGATCAGGTTAAAGCCCCGCGAATGGTCAATAGCAAGCCTGACCAACGAGGCGCGGTGCATGAATTGTTGATTACAAGTTGCTAGGGAAGAAAAATGGCAAACGATTGCTCTATACACGCCGGCCAGCATAATGAGTTTCAGCGCAGAAAACTTGATGAAATCATGGGGAAGCTACCGGAGAATCAGTCCGGTGGCGGTCGACACAAATGTACGTATTGCGCATACGAACAAGGCTATGCGGACGGGATCAAAAGCGCCGGAAACAAGCTCAAGGAATTGCTGGACAAGTTTCTGGTCGGCTTACAGTAGAGACGGATTTACAGAACTTGGTTATGTGAGGAAGTCTGTAGTTATAGGGCATTATCTTCAGGATTCGCGTCACCATATCCCAGCCGACCGCGCAGCCAGGCGAGCGACTCCCGGATAGACGAAACTTCCCCGCGAACCGAGGTAACCTCACCGCGCAGAGAGTTAAACTCCCCGCTTAGGTTGTTGATGTCGCCTTTCAGCGAATCGTTGACGCGGTCAATCTTCGCGTCCAACCGATTGATGTCGTTGCGCAGCCAAAGAAATACCGCGATGACGGTGCCCACTGTGATGAGAAATTGCGCATTGGGGTCCAAGGGCTGGCTCCTAGGTGATCCAGATATCCTAGTTCAGATTATGGCGCAATTGCAAACCTGGGTCAACCAGGGGAACCTCTATTTCTCCCCATCCCCCTCGCCGCCGCCCAGCAAGCCAGCCACTACCACCACAACCGCCGAGCCCAGCGCGCCGATGACAATCCCGCCGATGAAGGGCAGCTTGACCAAGCCGGTGATGCCGAAGATAGCTGCCAGCAGCGAGCCGACGAAGCCGCCGACCAAGCCCAGCAGGATATTGCCCAGCAAACCATAGCCCTCGCCCTGAAGCAGCTTGCCGGCCAGGTAGCCGCTGGCGCCCCAAACGAAGAGCGAGAGCGCCAAGCCGATCAGCTTGCCCAACATGCCGGGCAGAAACATCAGTACCAGAAATAATGCGATGGCCAGCCCTAGGCCCAGCTTGAATTTCATGTTTCCTCGCCTCTCTCCAACTTCTATAGTATACGCGAATCTGTCAAGCGCGGTTGCGACGGCGGGAAGGCGGCGGCCAAACTTAGCAATGTAGCTAATCTTACGCTATGATTTTAGTGGTTGAGTGAATCGTATGGATCCGCAAACCTGAGCGGCAGCATGATCGATGCAATGGACGAGCGGGCGCCGGAACTGACGCCCGAGAATTTCATCAATCGCGAACTGAGCACGATCGACTTTCAGAAGCGCGTATTGGCGCTGGCGGAGGACGTATCGACGCCGCTGCTTGAGCGCGTCAAGTTCATCGCCATCGTCGGCAACAACCTCGACGAGTTTTACATGGTGCGCGTGGGCGCCTATTTTCAGCGGCTGCATTTCAACAACCCGACCATGCGGCCCGATGGCATCACACCGATGCAGCTGCTGCGGCGCATCCACGATGAAGTCTCGGAGCTCATCGCGCGGCAGCGGCGCGTCCGGCGCGAAGTCTTTGACCTGCTCGCGCATGAGGGCGTGCGCTTCCTCACGACGGACCAGCTCAGCGAGAGTGAGCGCGACGCTATCACCTACTACTTCCGCTCCGAGGTCTATCCGCTTTTGACGCCGCTGGCTGTCGATCATGCGCGCCCTTTTCCCTTCATCTCAAACTTGAGCTTGAATCTGGGCGTGTATCTGAGGCGCGCCAATGGCGATCTGGATTCGGGCATAGACTTTGCGCGCATCAAGGTGCCGGTCGATATCCTGCCGCGCATCGTCCACCTCGAGCAGGTCTTGACGAGTTACACCGGCGAAGTGCACGATGGTTACCATTTCCTTTGGATCGAAGACATCATCGCCGATTATCTGACTGATTTGTTCCCGGGCATGCGGATCATGGAAGCCTTCCCCTTCCGCATCTTGCGCAACGCCGATATCGATTTCGAACATGAACAAGATGAAGACCTGTTGGATGTGAAGTCGATCATCGAGCAGGGGGTCAAGGAGCGGCGCTTCGGCTCGGTTGTGCGTTTGAGCGTGCCGGCCGGCATCAGCGAGCGCATGCTGAACCGGCTCGCGAGCTCGCTGGAGGTGCCGTCGACGCGCGAGGTCTTTCGCATCGACGGCAAGCTGGGCTCGGCCGACCTCTTCAACTTGATGCAGGTCGATCGTCCCGATTTGAAAGACCCGCCCTATGTGCCGCGGCTGGCAAAGCCATTCGCGCAATCAGCTGATTTCTTCGAGGTGATTCGCAAGCAAGACGTCATCGTGCACCATCCCTACGATTCCTTTTCGCCGGTCGAAGACTTTTTCAAGCGGGCGGCGCGCGATCCCGATGTGCTGGCGATCAAAACCGCCCTGTACCGCGTCGGCAAAAACTCGCCGGTGGTCAATAATTTGCTGGAGGCGCGCGACAATGAGAAGCAAGTCACCGTACTGGTCGAACTCAAAGCGCGCTTCGACGAGGAGAACAATCTGGAGTGGGTGACGGCGCTGGAGGACAAGGGCGTGCACGTCATCTACGGCGTTGAGGAGTTGCCGGTCAAGACGCACGCCAAGATTTCGCTGGTCGTCCGGCGCGAGCGCGATGGCATGCGCCGCTACGTACACCTGGGCACCGGCAATTACAACGCCGCCACCGCGCGTCTCTACGCCGACATCGGGCTCTTCACCTGCAACGAGCAAATCGCCGATGACGCCTCGCGCTTGTTCAATCGCCTGACGGGTTACGCGCCCGATACGACTTACAATCATCTGCTGGTGGCGCCGGAGTACCTGCAGAATTCCTTGCTCGCGCTGATGGACAATGAGATTGAGGCGGCGCGGCGGGGAAAAGACGCGCGCCTGATTTTCAAGATGAATCAGTTGGAAGAAGATCGCATCATTCAGAAACTGTATCAGGCGTCGCAAGCGGGCGTGCGGATCGATTTGATCGTGCGGGGTTTGTGCTGCCTGCGGCCGGGCGTGCCCGGGCTCAGCGAGAACATTCGAGTCAAAAGCATCGTGGGCCGCTATCTCGAGCACAGCCGCATCTATTACTTCCGCAATGCGCCCGAGCATCGCCAACTCTTCATGGGCAGCGCTGATCTAATGCGCCGCAACCTGCTGAATCGCGTGGAGGTGGTCTTCCCGGTGCTCGACCCGCGGATTCAATGGCGCGTCCTGCGCATCCTGCAGACGGATCTGCAAGATGTGAAGAATTCCTGGGAATTGCGCGGCGACGCCAGCTATGAACGTCTGTGGGACACGGAAGATGTGAACGCCTTCAATTCACACGCGCAATTCATGCAGGACAGCTTCGGCCTCTGCGAGACGCCGGACTGAGGTTGGTATTGCCTAAGCGACCCGCGCGACAAATGCTGCATGAAGAGGCGACTCACCGAGCCGCCTTTCAAATTCGTTAACTGGTCTCCCGTATGCCCTAGTCTTCGTCGGGGAAGCGATACTCGACGGTGTAGGTCAGTTTTTCTTCCGCGCCTGGCGGCACTGCCAGTGCAAATTCGATGCTGGCGGCATCCACCTTTACGAAGGGCGCCGAGCTTTCGATGATTTGCCAGTCGCGCCAGCGGTACAGCCGCTCGGGCAATCGAATCGTAACCGTTTCGTCTTTGCGGTTGAACAGGCGAATTTCGAAGGATTCGCGGGCGACGCGGCGCGAGACGAAATCGAAGTCGGTTTGAATGCGTTCGCCCGTCAAGTCGAAAGCCGCGCCGAGCGCAAGCGACAGCGCTTCGCCCTTGGGACTGTGATCGATGACGCTCTCGCCGACGAGCAGACTGGCGCCATCGGCATCCGCCCGGTATACCCGCGCTCGTCCGGCGGGCAAGTCGGCGCCGAGGCCATTCTCATCGCCCGTGCTGAATTCGAGGTGACTCCAGACATCAGCGCTGGCGACGCCGCGGCCTTCAATATAGTCAATCGGCGAGTAGTAGCCGCGGAAGACGGGCGAGCTATCGAAGACGTAGGTGATATCGGCGGCGATACCCGCGCCGCGGATGAATTCGATCTGCTTCGTTTCCTCATTCGCGATGCTGACGGGCCGCGCAATCGCGTAGAGCTTGTATTCGCTGAGGTCGCGTTGTTCAAAGCCCGCGCCACCACCCATGTCGGCGTCTGCGCTCTGCGCAAACACCGCTCGTTCCTCGGCGAAGTCCGCTTCCTGCTCAATGCGGCTGATATCGCCGGCGACCAATTTCAGCGCGGCGTCTTGGTAGCTGCGTCCGCTGCCGTTGCTCAAAGTCACCAGCCCCGTTAGATCGAGGGCGGCCTCGTCCGCGCTGAGAAATACATTGTAATCTGCGGTCCAGTTCAAGCCGCCGGCCAGATAATTCAACTCAAAGTCATGCGGTCCGGCGCTTGTGCTGTTCAGCAGCAATTGCAGCGTCGGTCCGGCGTAAAGATCAGCCGGCGGCGATGGGAACTGAAGGCTGCGGATATCGTCGAGTCTGATGAACACGATCTCCTGCGGACCGGCGCGCAGCGTAGCCTTTTCGCTGTCCAAGCGCAGCAGCTGGCCATCGTAGCGTTCGGCGCTGGACAGCGCAATCTCGACCGTCTCGCCGATATAACCCGCGAGCAAAGCGCCGGCGTCGCCGCGGTCATAGCGGTAGCTCTGCTCTAATACGGTCGCGCCGACGGGATCGCTGAGCGACTTGACGTTGACCGATGCGGGAATGATCGTCGCGGCGACATCGCGCAGGGTAATGCTGTTCAGCCCTGTCTCAAGCGTCAACGTCCTGCCTTCGCGTATCAGGGCGGCGCCGGTGTTGTAGACTGTGAGCGAGACGTTCGCGCTGTTTTGCCCGCTGGTCATCATTACGCCACCGAAGAGCAAGACGGCTGCCAAAGCGAGAATGCGCATGCGCATGAGGCGACTCCTTTATATGCGTACGGCTTGCGAGTGAGAATTGACGTTGATGGTGTAATCGCCGGGTTCAAAGGCGCCCTCCAGGCTTATGGTGTCGCGGTACGGTTTCAGGATCATGGGGCAGACGACATCGGCCGGCACGTTTCGGTATACCTCGATGTCAATCGTGCCGCCTTGGCGCCTCTGCTCCACCAATACCGGATACTCGCAGCCGTCGGGGTGTTCGCCCTGGACGTCGAGACTGATCCGCAGCGGCCGGGACTCGCTGAAGTTGACATCGACGCGGAAGATATTTGTCAGAACTTTGTCGCTATCGTTCACCATTTGCTCCTCTAGCGCTTCTAGGCGAAAGGCATTCACTGACAATAACGTATCTGTTGGGGAAAAGGTTGCGGGCAAATCAATTATGTCGTCGACCGACACGGCAAGAGCGGCGCAAACTGTGTCGGCGTCGATGGCGTTAAAGACGCCAAGCATAGCGCCGGCGGCCGCATGCCGAAGCGAATAAATCTCGGGGGTGGCGCAGCCGACCGCCTGCCAGCCCTGAATCCGCAGGCGCGCGCCCGCTGACTCGTCCGCTTCCAACAATCGGACCTCATCAATCGTGACTGGCAGCAGAGTCAATTCTATATAGCGCGCGCTCTGAGAGCGGGCATCTCCCGGTTCTCCCAGCCAGACCTGATCGTTGACGATGATGGTAGGCGGATTCGCCTTTGAGTCCAGCGCGAGCGCATGCTGGAAGGCCGTCTCCGCGTCGGCGCAGGGCGCGCCCTCCCGTATCTCCTGATATAGATGAATGTCGACATTCTGCGGAAAATATGTGATGCGCGTCCGCCATTTCACCTGACAGCTATGGCGCTGGATCCCGCTCAATTCCAGGACGAGCGGCGCATTTGGCTCGGCGCCCGCTGCGACTTCCAGCTTCTCGATCGTTGGCGCGACTCGTCGCGTCGTCGCGTCGTCGGGCGGCGCAATGTCGAGCAGGCCGAGAATGAGCATGATGGCGCCGAGTACAAGGTTGAGCTTAATCATCGTTGCCGCTCCCACTCTCCTTCGGCCAGGCGCCAGACCGCCGGCGTATCGTAGGCTTCATCCCAAGTAGTCGGGTGCGGAATGAGAGCCAGATACAGCGCGCCGGCGCAAGCGGCGCTCGGCTTCAGCAATGTATTCAAGAATCGATCCTGGGCCCGCCTGTCCTGGCACGCGACCAGCAGCTTGCCGTCCGCGGCGCCGCAGATGAGACGATTGATCGCGTAAAGCGCGGGCTTCCATTCGCGTGAAAAGTCGACCTCGATTTGCCAAAGCGCCTTGGCGACGTAGCGAAAGCTCTCCGACTTGCGCGCGTCCGTCACCCCCTCGCCGATGCGGCAAACGGCAATATCGTACAGCAACTGATTCGACCCGAAGTCGGGCTGATTGCCGCGCTGCGAAGAAGCGAAGATACGATGCTCGCCGTCATCAAAGTTGATCTGCAACTGATCGATCAGGCGCCTGACGAAGGCGCGCTCACGGGCGCGGGTCAAGGAGCTGGCGGATGTGCCCATGACCAGCGCTTTGATCGCCGCGTTGAAGCTGGCGTCCATGAGACCGCTGATATCCATAAGACAATTATACTATTGTCGATTCGCGGGAACTGTCGCGGGGACTGTGATTGGAGAGCAGCCGGGAATCGTCTCATGATGATCCCATGTCGCTGCTAGCAGGGCGAAGCCGCCACTATGACGAGCCGCGACAATGAAGCGGACGCTGGGGTGATATACTACGTTCAGTGAGATGGAGTGGATCTTATGAAAGGGCAAACTTGAAAAGTGTAGCGCCCGAAGTGTATTCGGCGCTGCCAAGCCTGGCGCGGCCGGCGGCGTATATCTGTGTGCTTCGCGATGTCGACAGCGACAGATATCGGATTGAGGCAACGTCTCAGCCGAAATCGTTGGTTGACAGGGTGTTGGCTGAGCAGCGGCGCGAATTTGGCTTGGAACTGCTTTCCATTGTGGAAACGGAAGATATCAATGTCAGCGAAGCGCGTCTGTTTGAGCGCCACCACGCTAGGCTGGGCGCGGCATGGCTGGCGCTCGACGACTACCAATTGCGCGAGCTGCAAAAATCCGACTTGCAGGTTTACGCCCACCACAGCCGCTATATTCGCCCCGAGCAACGGCGGCGGGGCATGACCGCCGTCAACGGTGAAGCTCAGCGGGCAATGGACAGGCCTGGGCGGCGAAGCTCAATGCTCAAGTCAGACCATCGACCGTCGCTGCGCTGGCATACTTATGGCGCGAGCGCGCTCAGACGCAATCGGAGCGGCCAAGCGGATCGGGTCGAAGGCAATCGCCTCAGCTTGCGAGAGACCATCGACAACGCTTTGACCGATCTCTGGCACAATCATCCTTGGAAATGCCTGCTCGTCCTTGCGCTGATTCTACTGTTCCTGCTGGCGACCGTTGATTGGTCTTGCAGCCCGCGCTTTGGCTGCTAGACCTCTCGATATGCGAAGCGCTGTGTGAACCAGTGGCAGACGCGCTACGAAACGCTGAGCGCCTCCTGCCCGGGCGCGCCGGGCAGAACTGAGTGGCGCGAAAGCGGAGGAACTGCCGAAGCCTTGCCAGTACCCGAAGGTGTTACAATCGGGCTGCGCGTTGAGGTCAGCCGGAGGAGAGCTTGCAGAACAAGAGCGGCCTGAGGCGGATCGCGGCCGATCGCGTGACGAGCCTGCCATGGCTGCCGCCGCCGGCCGGTTACATCATCCTCATCCAGGATGTCGCCTATGGCAACCGCTACAAAATCGCCCGCCATCAGCGGCTCGACCGCAACCTGATTCGGCGTGGCGCCGATTTCCCCTTTGAAACCAAGGTTGTGCGGATTCTGGAAGCAGACAACGCGGCCGAGGCGGAGCGAGAGCTGCATGATGAACTCGCCCCGGGCGCGCCAGCGGGCGACTGGTTCGATCTTCAGCGCTATCCGCCCGCCAAGCCAAGACCCGCGCCACAATTGGGTATGGTGTCATTGCGTGATTTGGCCCGCAACGACGGCGTAGCCGAGTCGCTGCTGCAGGGCTCGGAGATAGTCGACGCTACATCCCGTGCCTCTGAGCCGCAGAGGCGCGCAACGAGCGACGCGCGCGCGCTCAGTCGCCGCCGGCCGCGGGCGCTGCGCTGGGCTCTTCTCTTGATGTTGCTCGTCATTGCTGGCGTTCTCGCCGCCGCACACTCGAGCGATTTCCGAAATATCATTGATTCCATTCTGGATCCATCGCTGCCGGGGGCGAGTTCGCGTCGCGCAGTGTCGCCTACGACGAAGCCTGACGACGCCGGTCCGCGTTCCGCCCCGCCAGCAACGCGGATAACGCTGTCGCAGCCGAAGCTCCTGCTGGCTGGGAGAACTGAGACGTCCATCCGCATCAACTGGCACAGAATGCCCCAGGCGCTTAGCTACCAATTCGGCTACAGCGTCAATGGCGGCGCGTATTCGGCTTGGAAGTCCGTCAATCGATTTACACATAAGATAGCGGGCTTGTCGCCTGGCGACCGTGTGATATTTCGTCTGCGCGCCCGGCGGGATGGCCTATATTCTCCACTTGCGCAGATCTCCGCGCGGACCTTGCCCGCGCCTTCGCCGACGCCGATTTCGCCCACAGCCACAGCTACCGCGACCAATCCGCCGCCGCTCAGCGAGCCAAGGTCCGAGCCTTCGCCGACGGCAACACCAACTGACACCCCCGCGCCATCGGCGACTCCCCTCCCGCCGACAGCCGCATCAACCGCGACCCGGCCGCCGCCGACTGCCACACCGACCGCAACCGAAACCGCCATACTGACTGCGACTGACACGCCAGCGCCAACCGCTACCGCGACACTCGCGCCCGCGGTCAAATACGTCGTGGAGACGGTCGACAATCTGAACGCCAACGTTCGCGCTTGCCCCAGCACGACCTGTGACATCGTCGCGAGATACGCGCCGGGAACCGAAGTCGATGTCGTTGGCGAGGCGACAGGCGAAACCGTCTACGGGACCGATGTCTGGCTTGAGATCCGCCTGAATGATGGCAGCGCCTATATTCACAGCGAGTTGGTCGCTGAGGCGGAGTGAAAAGTAAGGGTCAAGCCTTTTACTTCCCTCTGCGCGCTCGGTAGTTAAACATCCAGCGTCAAGCTGATCGGGCAGTGGTCGCTGCCCATTACATCGGCGTGGATCTCGGCTGTGACCATTTTGTCCAGCAGATCCGGCGATATGAAGAAATAGTCGATGCGCCAGCCGACATTCTTGGCGCGCGCGCCGCTGCGCAGCGACCACCAGGAATAGGCGCCTTCCCGCTCCGGGTTGAGGTGTCGATAGCTGTCGATGTAGCCCTGCTCGACGACCTTGTCCATCCAGTCGCGCTCCTCGCGCAGGAAGCCCGAGTATTTGGAATTCGGCTTGGGATGCGTCAGGTCGATCTCGTTATGCGCTGTGTTGATGTCGCCGCAGAAAGCCACCGACTTGCCCGCCGCCCGCAAGCCATTGGCATAATCGAGAAAGGCTTCTTTGTATTCCATCTTGAAGCGCAGGCGCTCCTCACTGCCCTTGCCGTTGGGCAGGTAGGTGCTCATCAGCGTGAAGTCGCCGTAGTCAGCGATGATGGTGCGCCCTTCGCTGTCGAATTTCTCAATGCCGAGCCCGAGTTTGACCTCTTGTGGTTCCGTCTTGCTGAACAAGCCGACGCCGCTGTAGCCCTTGCGTTCAGCGCTGACCCACCAGGCGTGATAACCGTCGGGCTGGCGCAATTCGGGATCCAACTGCTCCGGATGCGCCTTGGTCTCCTGAATCGTGAGAACGTCCGGCTTCTCGGCATGGAGCCAGTCGAGAAAGCCCTTTCTCTGCGCGGCGCGAATGCCGTTGACATTCCAAGAGTAGAGTCTCATAGGTTTCTCCGCTTTCGCTACAATCTCTCATCACAATTATAGAACGCTGGCAAGCGCGGGATAAGGCGCAATCTTTCCGTAGATCCCGTCTATCCCAAGTAAGTGGGAGTGCGCTACTCTTGAAGCGCGTCAAACGATTATGGACGAAGCGACATGCTCAGGATTAACGAAAGCCGGCTGCTCAATGACATCGCAGAACTGGCGCGCATCGGCGCTACGGGCGATGGAGGCGTTTCTCGCCCGGCGCTGACGCCCGCCGATCTGGAAGCGCGCGCTTGGTTTCGGCGGAAGATTGCCGAGGCTGGGCTCGACTACGCCATGGACGGCGCCGGCAATCAGTCGGCGATCCTGCGCAGCGATCCGCCAAGCGAGAAGCGAATCTTGGCCGGCTCGCATCTGGACAGCGTGCCCAACGGCGGGCGCTATGACGGAGCGCTTGGCGTGCTGGCCGCGCTGGAGGCTTTGCGAACGCTCAAGGAGAATGACATAGCGCCGGCGCTGACCTTGGAGGCGGTCAACTTCACGGACGAAGAAAGCGCCATCATGGGCTTGATGGGCAGCAAGGCGCTGGTCGGCCAATTGACGGCGGCTGATTTTGAGCGCAGCCGGCTGGAAGCAGACGAGCTGGATCGCCGCTTTGCCGCCGCCGGCATCAGCCGCAAGTCCATGTTGCGCGCGGCGCGCGACGATGTGCTGGCTTGGGTCGAGCTGCATATTGAACAGGGAATGCGACTGGAATCAGCCGTCCTTGACATCGGCGTCGTCGACGCCATCGTCGGCATACGTTCGCTGCATGTGACCTTCCGCGGCGAGGCGGCGCACGCGGGCACGAAGCCCATGCATCTAAGGCGGGACGCGCTTTGGGGCGCGGCCCAGTTTGTCCTGCGCGCCAGACAGCATGTGATGGCGAACTACAGCCCGGGCGTCTGCAACGTTGGCCTGATCAGCGCCAGACCAGGCGCCTTCAATATCGTGCCGGCCGAAGTGTATTGCGCGCTGGAATTCCGACACGGCTCCGACGACGAGATGGATCGAATGCAGGCTGACTTGACGCGCCTGATGAATGAGTGCGCGCTGGAATTCGACCTGAGCGTCTCCTACGAGGAGACGCCAGCCGTGATTCCGGCCGGCATGAACGAACAGGTAATGCGCGCAATTGAGCGTGGCGCGGATTCCCTTGGACTGTCGCATGAGCGAATGCTCAGTTTCGCCGGGCACGACACGCAGAACATGGCGTCGATCGCGCCCGCGGCCATGTACTTCGTGCCGTCGGTCGCCGGCATCAGCCACAATCCCAAGGAATTCACGCGCGAGGCCGACTGCGTCAAGGGCGCCAATCTGATGCTGCATACGCTCTTGGAGCTGACCAAGGAATTCGGCTAAGCGCCGGTCGGAACCCAGACGTTCTTGACTTGAATCGACTCGCGGAGAAACTCAGCGCCGGCGCCTTGCGCGGGGTCGCGCCAATCGCGTTGAATGCCATAATTGACCCAGGTCCGTTTCAGGTTGTGGATCGAGCGCGCTTCGACTTGGCGGCTGCCCTCCGCGTCACCAAAGTACCATAGGCTGTCGACATCGTCATGCTCAACCAGCGTCTTCACCAGATGGTCGCGCTCGCCCGTGATGATGTTGACGACGCCGGCCGGCAAGTCGGATGTATCCAGGATTTGGTAGAGATCCGTAGCGCTGAGCGGGCGCGGCGGCGACGGAATACAGACGACGGTGTTGCCGCGCGCGATGGCCGGCGCCACGAGCGAGACGAAAGCCAGCAGCGGGTACTCGTCGGGGCAGGCGATGCCAACGACGCCGACCGGCTCGTGCAGCGCGGCGACCAAGCCCCGCATGGTCGTTTCCTGGACGCGGCCGCCAGACTTGTCGGCCATTGCCGCCCAGTGAAACAGCCGCTCGATCGAGGCCGCCACTTCCGACTGCGCGTCATCTGCCGGGTCGTCCGTCATGGCGGCGATGCGCGCGGCGAACTCGTCGGCTCTTGCCGACAGGTTCTCGGCGATGTAGTACAGGATCTGCGCTCGATTATGCGGCGCGTAAGTTGCCCAGTTCTTGGCTTTATGCGCCGCTTCCACGGCGTCGCGCGCGTCTTTGCGATTGCCGTCGCCTGCCTGCCCGACCAGCGCGCCGGCTGGCGAAATGACCGGACGCGTATAATTGCCGTCCGGACGCTTCTGGACGCCGCCGATGTAAAGCTTCGCCGTTCGGTCCAGGCTATCCGACGGGCTGCGGCGAGCGTTTAGTTGAAGCGGGGCCGGTGGCGTATGCCTGCCCCAGTCGCTCGGCGGCTCGCCCAATTGGGGACTCGGCCGTTCCAGCCAGCGGGGACGCAGGTAGGCGTACAAGCCTTCTTCGCCGCCCTCGCGCCCGAAGCCGCTTTCGCGATATCCGCCGAAGCCGGAGGCCGCGTCAAACAAGTTTGTGCTGTTGATCCAGATGCTGCCCGCCTTGGTCTGCCGCGCCGTCTCCAGCGCCAGGCTGATGTTCTCGCTCCAGATGGAGGCCGCCAGCCCGTAGCGCGTGTTGTTCGCCAGCTCAACCGCTTCGGCCGGACTGCGAAAGCTCATCGCCACCAGGACGGGACCGAATATCTCTTGCTGGGCGACGGCGGCTGATGCCTCCAGATTGCTGAGCAGCGTCGGCGGATAAAAGCAGCCGCCCTCTGAAATCGGGGGCAGGTTGAGTTCGGGTTGATAGACATCGGCGCCCTCGCTGATGCCGCGCTGCACCCACTTGTCGATCGCTTCGTATTGGACCGGGTCAATCAGCGAGCCGATGTCAATGCCCTTGTCCAGCGCGTCGCCGATGCGCAGGCGCGCCATCCGCCGCCTGAGGCGCGCGAGGAAGTCGTCGGCGATATTCTCCTGCAAGAGCAGCCGCGAGCCGGCGCAGCAGACTTCGCCCTGATTGAAGAATATGGCGTCGACGATGCCTTCAATGGCGCCGTCAACGTCGGCGTCGTCGAAGACGACAAATGGCGACTTGCCGCCCAGCTCCAGCGTGAGAGCCGCGCCCGTGCCCGCCGTCGCCGCGCGGATGAGCCTCCCAACCGCGGTCGAGCCGGTGAAGGCGATTTTATCGAGGTCGTGATGAGCCACCAGCGCCGCGCCCGTCTCGTCGCCGCCGGTCACGATGTTGACGACGCCCGGCGGTAAGCCCGCCTCGGCGATGATCTCGGCGAAGAGCAGAGCGGTCAGCGGCGTGTAGGGCGCCGGCTTGATGACAACCGTGTTGCCGGTCGCCAGCGCCGGCGCGATCTTCCAAGCCAGCATCAAGAGCGGGAAGTTCCAGGGGATCACGCCGCCGACAACGCCCAGCGATTGATAGTCGCCGAGTTCGCTTTCCGCCAATTGCGCCCAGCCGGCGTGATAATAAAAGTGCCGGGCGACCAAGGGCACATCAATATCGCGCGATTCGCGGATCGGCTTGCCATTGTCGAGGCTCTCCACGACCGCCAGCAGCCGGGCGTGCTTCTGAATGTTGCGGGCGATGGCGTAGAGATGACGCGCCCGTTGGTGCGGCCTCAGCGCTGACCAAGACTCGTAGGCGGCGCGCGCGGCTTTCACGGCGGCGTCGATGTCGGCGGCGGAGGCGTCGGCGGCTTGCGCCAGGGTCTCGCCGCGGGCTGGGTTGGAGACGTTGAAGTAGTGGCCATCGGCCGGCGCGGCCCAGGCGCCGTTGATGAAGAGGTCGAACTTGCGCTCGCGCGCGTCGAGCCAGGCTTGTGCGGCAGCGTCGGCTTCGGGCGCGGGTCCGTAGGGCAGGGTGTGGAAGAGTTGGGTTAGTTCGGGCATGAGGATGACCAACATCTAGTGGATTGATAGCTTCGAATTTTAGCATAGAGCGTTGTTATCGCTGCTTAAAGTCGTGAGGGGGCGGCAAGTCCCGTCAATTTGACTCTGCCTGCGCGTCAAGTCTCATCGGAATTATTGGTCTGCGCCGTTGCAAGTCAATGCGGCTTCTGGCGGTGAATCCTCGCTACCGTAAGCCGAAAACGTCCGTAGCGAACTGTGCATAAACCAAAATGGCGGCGACTAGGATGAGGACGACGGCAAGAAAATAGACAAGCATCCTTCTAGCGCGGAGTGTTTGCCGCGAATCTGTAAGCTGCATTTTCGACGGCTGCGTGTCTGGGCATACTTGTGTCGCCGGCTTGCTGAAGGCTGAATGCGCGCTCGGCGCCTGTTGAGCCGGCAACACTGCGGATTCACTGGATTGCCCATTCGCTGGGGCTTGGCGGGAGCGCGGCTGTTGCTTCGCCAAGTTTTTGATTTCTTGCAATTGTGACTCATCCAGTCGAAACCATTCCCAGTCCTTGTAAGGGCGCGTTCGGCAGGATTGAAATCGCTTGTGCAGAAAAGCCTCGGTTTCTTTCACCCGCTCGCTTTGCAGGATGTGAACATATTCCACATCGCCCGATGCCTTTTCCTCCAAATACTTGATGCGCTTGAGGGGATGACTCGTATACCCGATTTTGTAGTCTTCGGTGTAATGATCTTCAGGACATAAACGTAACCGCTCGGCAGTCGCTGTTTTGGCAAATGTTTATAGAAGCCGCCGGCAAAATATTTCAGATTCCAGCGTTCCAACTGTTCTGAGTCAACATCAATATGCCGCGAACAGTGCGCGGTGAATTGATCCAGGTCGCGCAATTGCGCGCTGTCCAAGCGGAACCAGCCACGGTGGTTGCGAATCCAGGACTTCTTATACCGTTGATGGAGCTGCTTCCTTAATCCAACCGCTTCGTCCGTCCTTAGTATGCGAACAAGCCTATATCGTTTCGCCGATTTGTTGCGCCAAAACTTTATGAGGGATTTGGGAAGATCGGCGCTCTCAATCAAGTGATTGCCGGTCTTCAAGTCATGGAGGATGCAGACGTAACCCCTCGGTTGCCGAAGACTAGGCAGTCTCTCGCAGCGATTGACAGGGATGCTCGATATCTTCCACCGCGTCTGCAAAGCGGTTCACCCTTCCATGACAGTAAAGCTAAATCAATATAGCGCAAGACTTGGCGCCTGTCTAGCTGAGCGCCGCCTGTTTAGTCTCCCGATGCCAGCAGCCGGGGGTACGGCGCACTGTCCCTGTCGCCCCTTCTCTGCTACCCTCCCCACCTCACACCCACCCAATCCCAACAGGAGACCCCCATGCCCAAGCAATACGCCCGCCCGCCCGCCATGACCATCGACCCCAAGAAGACCTACCGCGCCGTCATGCAAACCAGCAAGGGCGCGATCAACATTGACCTCTTCGCCGACCGCGCGCCGATCACCGTCAACAACTTCGTCTTCCTGGCGCGCGACGGCTTCTACGACGGCGTAATCTTCCACCGCGTTCTCGACGGCTTCATGGCGCAGGGCGGCGACCCCACCGGCAGCGGCCGCGGCGGACCCGGGTATCGCTGGGATGATGAGCCAGCGGCGCTATCGATCCCCCACGATGCGCCGGGCACCCTGAGCATGGCGAACGCCGGACCCAACACCAATGGCTCCCAGTTCTTCATCACCTTCGCGCCCACGCCGCATCTTAACGGCCGGCACGCCGTATTTGGGCGGGTCGCCGACGCGCCCAGCCTGGATGTGCTCAACGCGCTGCAAAGAATCGACCCGCAACGACCGAACGCGTCAGTCCTGGCCGACCAGATTACGCTGGTGTCGATCGAAGAATCGTAGCCCGGCCCAAGGCGGCCGCGAGCGGATACGCCGCCTTCCGCAGACCTAACAGCTCTCGCCGAGCGATGGCATGTCGTTCGCGTCATTGATGCGTGCGGGTTATCGCTTTGGCTCAGCCAATTGCCGCTGCCCCAGCCAAGCGCTGGGCGCGCGCAGTGTACGCTGGAGTAAACGAAACGCTTACATGCTTGCTAGCGCCGTGGTTCTGCCGCTCTTGCATTGTCGCCAATCTATTGGCAGCGTTGACAATTGTGGTAACATAGCCAGATATTCGCTGAAGCATAAAACTTAAAATGCTAGGATTATTTGTTTCATAATTATGTCGGAGTCTGCGCAATACCTGCTTCATCGAAAGGTCTTGAGATGTTAGCGCATACAGTCACAGGCCTCTCCTTCGAGTCCTTCAGAGCGTCTTCCGAAGGCAAGAAGGTGATTCTGCTTTATCCCTGGACGAATCATCGAAATATCTTTCTCAGTTATTTCCTGAATGATCTCGATGAAGGCTTGCTCTATTATCGGCTGCCCCAAGGTTCAGGCGGTTTGGCAAATTGGCTGCGCGGGCTGCTTGACGAGATGCGGGTTGTGTCGCCGGGCTTTGGGCAAACGCTTGCGGGTTCGCTGACCGATGGCGCGGCTGTGGAAATGGGCGCGGCTTTGGCGGCCGATCTGGGCGCGCTCGACCAGGATCGCGTCGTCCTGTACCTCGATGAACTGGACAGGATACCGCAAGACGAGGAATTCCGTCAGTTCATGAATGCGCTGATCGCGCGTCTGCCGGCGAAGGCGCAACTGGCGGTAAATTCTCGCTTGCTGACCTACGATCCCTGGATCAGTTGGGTGAATCGCGATGAGGTAGTTGTCTTGGGTACGGAGCATCGCAGCAGCAACTTGTTATTCACCAGAGAAAGCAGCTTGAAACCGCAGTTGGAGGTTTACGCATTCGGGCGGGGCCACGCTGTTTCCAACGGTCGCGAGATTAGCAGTTGGGATGGCGCCCTGCCGCGCAACCTCTTCTTCTACTTCGTGGATAACCCCTTGGTCACGCGCGATCAGATTTTTGAGATATTCTGGCCCAAGCTGTCCATTCGCGACGCGACCAATGTATTTCATGTGACCAAACGAAAAATCACCGAACGGATATCCGCCTATGTCGACGACGGCAAAAATTATGAATTGACCAATTATTCAACCGGCTTTTATGTGCCGAGCGAAAAGATAGTCCGCCATTACGATGTGGCCGATTTTGAACAGGCGATGGAAGGCGCGCTCCTTACGAACGACGCGCACGAACGGGAACTGCTATATCTGCGAGCGATCGAAATATACAAGGCGCCATTTTTGCATCCGGTGAAATTGCCTTGGGTGGAAGTTCGGCGCAACCAGCTTAAAGCCATGTACGCCGAGGCCTTGATTGGCATGGCGCGTTTGAAATCCGACCAAGAGGCCTGGGACGAGGCGCTCGGCTACTATGCCCGCGCGCTTAAGGAGGCGCCGCATAGAGAAGACATTCATCGGGGCGCCATGCAGATGTACATCAACTTGGGACGAAACGCCGACGCGCAGCAGCAATATGTTCTCTTCGAGCGTATGCTCAAGAGAAAATTGGGTGTTAAGCCGTCGCGCGAAACTCAGGCGCTGCTGGCACAACTGGCCTGACCCGAATTAGGCTGAAACCGGCCTGCTCGCTTTCGGCTAAGCGCGTACAATGTTCGCAGGCGCAATTGATGGCGACCCGCCCGCAACAGCGCGCAGGCTGAAGAGAAACAGGCGAAGCTGATGTTGCCTAATCAGTCCGACCATGAGAACCGCAGACAACTGAGCCCAGCGGCCGAGAACAGCCCGGTCGGCGAGCAGCGAGGCGTGCTGCTCGCGTCTCTGCTGATGTTCATCGTCGGCTGGGGCGGGCTGCTGTATTTGATTGTTTCTACTCGTCCGCGGATCGGCGGCGAGATCTGGCTTTTCTTCATATTGCTGCAAATTGCGGTGACCGGCACGGCTATCCCGCTTTTGCGCCTGATTAGCCAGCGCCTGGCCTCCGCCGACGATCCCGTACCGCTGACCGGCGTTGTGGTCCGCCGCAGCGTGTGGATCGGCATCATCGCCGTCACTTGCTTCTGGCTGATGATCCCTCGCTATCTTTCGCCGCCTGCCATCTTGGTGGTTGTCCTGCTCTTTGTCGTCATTGAGGTTTTCCTGCGCAATCGAGAACTGGCAAATGAGCGATAAACAGGCTCTGCTGCGGCGCCTGCCCTCGGTGGATTCCTTGCTTGCCCAGAGAGCCGTACATGAACTGACGCAGATTTATGGGCGTGGTCTGGTGGTCGAGGCTCTGCGCGCGCAACTGGCTGACACCCGACGGGAGTTGCTGGAATCACAACGGACCGATTTCCGCGAGAGCGCGCTAATCGACAGCATTGAGCAAAGTCTGCGCCGCCGTCATAAAACAACATTGAGCCCGGTCATCAACGCAACCGGGGTCATCATCCATACCAATCTGGGAAGAGCGCTTCTTTCAGTCAGCGCGCAAGGGGCGATGGCGTCGGCGGCCCGCGCCTACAATACATTGGAGTTTGATCTGGAGACGGGCGCGCGTGGCAGCCGGCTGATTCACGCCGCGCGCATCCTGCGCGATCTGACCGGCGCCGAAGACGCCCTGGTGGTCAACAACAACGCCTCGGCTCTGATCCTCATCCTCAGCGCGCTGGCAAAAGGCCGCGAAGTTGTCATTTCGCGCGGCCAATTGGTGGAGATCGGCGGCGGCTTCCGCATACCGGCGATCATGCGCGAGAGCGGCGCGGCTCTCGTTGAGGTGGGCACGACCAATCGCACGCGCATAGACGACTACGCTGAAGCGCTCAACGAACGTTCGGCGATGATCCTGCGCGCGCACGCATCGAACTTCAAGCAAATTGGATTCGTCCAGCAGCCAGCCCTGACCGAATTGACCGCCTTGGCGCGCGCCCGGGGTGTACTGGCGGTTGATGATCTAGGCAGCGGCGCCTTGATCGATACCGCCCCTTTCGGGCTGGATCATGAGCCGACGGTTCAGGAGAGCGTCGCTGCCGGCGCTGACCTCGTCTGCTTCAGCGGGGACAAGCTGCTCGGCGGTCCCCAAGCCGGCATCATAGTGGGCAGCGCGAGCGCGCTGGCGAAACTCAAGAGTCATCCGCTGGCGCGCGCCTTGCGCGTCGACAAGTTGACCTACGCCGCCATGATCGCTACGCTTGAACATTATCGGCGCGGTGATGCGCTGGAACAGATCCCCGTCTGGCGGATGATCGCCTGTTCACTCGGGGATATCCGAGCGCAGGCGGAGTCCTGGTCGGCTCAAGTCGGCGGATCGGTCATCAGCGGCGAATCGGCCGTGGGTGGCGGCAGCTTGCCTGGTACGGCGCTTCCGACCGCGTTGCTCGCCATCGATTGTGCCTCGCCGCAGCGCGCTTTGGAGCAGCTGCGTCGTGCCGACCCGCCGGTGATCGCCCGTATCGCGGAGAACCGCGTGCTCTTGGACCCGCGCACGGTTTTGCCTGAGCAAGAAGCGGACCTCTTGCAAGCGCTCCAGTCCATCAATTGAAGCAGCGCCTAATTTCCTGTTAAACTTCTACCACTAGACCAGGCGGGGCGCGCAGGGCGTTTCGCCGGCTTCCATTAGGAGTTGGAGCATGAAATCAGATCTCGATCGGCTGATGCGCGATCGCAAACTGGACGCCTTTATCGTCACCGGCGGCGAGGAATTCAATGCGGCGCGCTACTACCTAAGTGACGGCGCGCCTATCACTCATGGAACGATCTTCAAGCTTGTTGATAGACGGGCTTTGCTGGCTTGCAGCCGCATGGAACTGGAAGAGGCGGCGAAATCGGGCTTGGAGGTCAAGACTGACGCCGAACTCGGTTACCACCAGCGGCTGCAGGAGGCGGAAGGCGACAGCTTGCGGGCGACCGTGCTATTCTGGTCCGATGTCTTGGCGCGTCTTGGGTTGCGCGAGGGGCGCGTCGGTCTTTACGGAACCTGGCAAGTCAACAAGACGATCGCGCTTTACCAGATGTTGACGGCTGAGCTCGCTCAATACGAGTTCCTGGCGGAAGCCGAGGGGACGCTGATTGAAGAAGCCATGCTCACGAAAGACGCCGATGAGATCCGGTGCATCCGCTCGGTGGCGCAGCGAACCAATGACGTGATGGAAAAGGCTTGGGAATTCATCGCTGGCTTGCGGCGCGCTGGCGACTCCCTGCTCGACGGGGCTGGCCAGCCTGTAACCATTGGCGATGTCAAGGAGCTTGTGCGGCGCGAGCTGATGGCGCGCGGGTTGGAAGACACGGGCATGATTTTTGCGCAGGGGCGCGCGGCCGGCTTCCCGCATAGCCGGGGCGAGGCCGATATGCCGCTGCGCGCCGGGCAGACTATCGTTTTCGACCTATTCCCGCGTGAGCTCGGCGGCGGTTATCATCATGATATGACTCGCACATGGTGCATAGGCTATGCGCCGCCGGACGCGCAGGCGGCTTACGATACGGTTATGGAAGCATTCGATATTTCTGTCGAGGCATTCGGCCTCAACAAGCCGACGCATCTGATGCAAGAAGCGGTACTCGACTATTTTGAAGGCGCTGGGCACGCCACCATCCGTTCGAACTCAAGCACAATGGAGGGCTATTTGCATACCTTGGGTCACGGGGTGGGCATTGATATCCACGAGCGTCCCTCGATCAGTCACCTGCGCCGCGACGAACTGTGTCAAATCGGAAATATCTTGACCATAGAGCCCGGCTTGTATTATCCTGAGCGTGGATTTGGCGTACGGGTGGAAGACCTGTTTGTCGTTAATGAGAATGGCGAGCTTGAATCGCTGACGCCATTTCGCAAAGACCTGGTAATTCCCTTGCAAGATGACGGTGGGGCAGCGCAATGACGAACATGGCAGCGCAAATTCGTGTGGCGATTATCGGCTCCGGTCCTTCCGGCTTTTACGCCGCCGATCATCTCTTAAAGCAGAGCGCCCCTGAAATCCATGTCGATATGTATGAGCGCTTGCCAACGCCCTTTGGTTTGGTGCGTGGCGGCGTCGCGCCTGACCACGCGAAAATCAAGTCCGTCACCAAGCTCTACAGTCGCATCGCGTCGCACGAGCGCTTCCGTTTCTTCGGCAATATCGAGTTTGGCAAGGATGTCAGCCGCTTTGATCTCGGCGATCATTACCACGGCATCATTTACGCGGTTGGCGCGCAGACGGATCGGAAGCTAGGCATAGCGGGCGAGGATTTGACGAACAGCTACGCCGCGACCGAGTTTGTCGGCTGGTACAACGGTCATCCCGATTATCACGATTGTGATTTCGATTTGACTGGCATCAAGCGCGTAGCCGTGATTGGCGTGGGCAACGTGGCGATGGATGTCGCGCGCATCCTGGCGCGGACGCCCGAAGAGTTGTACGGAACCGATATTGCTGACTACGCGCTGGCAACGCTGCGGCGCAGCGAAGTGGAGGAGATTTACATTCTCGGCCGGCGGGGACCGGCGCAGGCCGCCTTCACTAATCCCGAGATCAAAGAGCTGGGCGAGATGGCCGATGCCGATATAATCGTCGACTGCGACGACGCCTCGCTCGACGAACTGAGCGCTACGCATTTGAAGAAGGCCCGCGATCGCAGCGCCATCCGCAACGTCAAGATCCTCCAGTCTTATGTCGATCGCGGGCTTACCGGGAAATCGCGGCGCATCATCCTGCGCTTCCTGGTATCGCCCTTCGAGATCATCGGCTCGAACAAAGTCGAAGCGATGAAGATCGTCAAGAATGAACTGTACTTGGACGACAACGGAAATCTGCGTCCGCGCGCGACCGACGAGCTCGAAACGCTGCCCTTCGATATGATATTTCGCTCAGTCGGCTATCGCGGCGTGCCGCTGCCCGATGTGCCGTTCTATGATCGCTGGGGAACGATTCCCAACGAGCAGGGACGCGTCTTAACCAAGAATGAGGGAAGAGAGCGCCTGCGAGGCAACTATGTTGTCGGTTGGATTAAACGAGGCCCTAGCGGCATTATCGGCACCAACAAACCGGACGCCATTGAGACGGCCGAGCGCTTCCTGGAGGACCTGCAGTCAGGGGATGTGCTGCAGCCGCGGGACACGCGCGCCGAATCCATCATCGAATTAGCGCGGATGCGCAAGCCGAACTTCGTTTCATTTGCCGAGTGGAAAGTCCTGGATGAGATCGAATTGCAGCGCGGCGCCGAAAGCGGGCGCAGTCGAGTCAAGTTCACGACGGTCGAAGAAATGCTGGAAGTTTTGGGCAAAGAGCCTGAATTGGCCCGCGCGGGAAAATAGCCTGGTCGGGTCGGGCGCCGCGCTTCAGCGGAAACTTAGTAGAATTACCTAAAATTACGCAGATATATTTGGGTATAACTTCTTGACACGCGCCTGCATTGATGTTATTCTGCGGTCAACAAGCTAAGATTATTATAGGCAGATTTATTCCGTCCCCCCGACGCCCCGCGCCCTGTGGGGCGTCTCCACGTCGCCGGCCTCCTGAACTCCGTTTCATCCTGCCTACTGTGCCATATTCGCCGTCATTGCCGTTCGCGCGCGGGCATTGCTCTCTTCTCATTTGTCGCCGCATGCGCTAAGCTCGGCGGTCCTACGTTTACCCAGGTTTGGAGAGCGCCGATGCAGGCACAAGATATCATCCTCGGCTATATCAACGAAAACGAAGAAGAATTGAGCTATATCGCCAAAGACATTTGGGATCATCCGCAGGTGGCGCTGCAGGAAGAATATGCCGCCAAGCTGCTAGCCGAGAAGATGCAAGAGGCTGGCTTTACAATCACTTGGGGCGCGGGCGGGATGGATACCGCCTTCATCGCTGAGTGGGGCGACGGCGCGCCGATCATCGGCTTTCTCGGCGAATACGACGCGCTGCCTGGGTTGTCGCAAGCCTTGGCCAGCGAGAAGTCCCCGATTGATGCCGGCGGTCCCGGGCATGGCTGCGGACACAACCTATTTGGCACAGCCTGCATGGCATCGGTCTTGGCTTTGCAGGCGGCGATGCAGCGGACGGGCGCGCCGGGCGTCATTCGCTTTTACGGCTGCCCGGCGGAGGAGACGCTGGTGGGCAAGACCTTTATGGCGCGCGCCGGCGTCTTCGACGATCTGGACGCCGCAATCAGCTGGCATCCGGGCGATACCAATATCACCTGGAACGGCTCGTCGCTGGCGATGAATTCATTCAAGGTGAACTTTCACGGCCTTGCCGCGCATGCCGGCGGCTCGCCTTGGCTGGGCCGCAGCGCTCTTGATGGCGTCATGCTGATGGATGCCGGCGTCAATTATATGCGCGAGCACGTCCCGCCCGAGTCGCGGATTCACTCGGTGGTCACCAGCGGCGGGCAGGCGCCCAATGTAGTGCCAGCCTTCGCGCAAGTATGGTACTTCGCGCGCGCGCCGCGGCGTGAACAGGTCGAGGAGATCTACCAGTGGATGCAAGACATCGCCAAAGGCGCGGCTCTGATGAGCGGCACAAGCCACGAAATCGAATTCATCACCGGCTGTTACGACTTGCTGCCGAACAAGGCGCTGTCCGATCTTCTGTATGCGAAGATGGCGGAAGCGGGCGATATGACCTTCACTGAACGGGAACGCCAGTTTGCGCGCGAATTGCAGGCGACATTTCCGGCGGGCTCCGTCCAGCATGGCTTTGACTGGATGAAGCAATCAACCAGCGCCGAACTGGACGAAGCCGCGATGGACGATCCACTGTGGGAAGCGGTCTATCCGCATTCGCCGACGCCGCCGCGCCTGGGCGGCTCGACCGAAGTCGCCGATGTCAGTTGGATCACGCCGACGGGACAGATCACAACCACTTGCTGGCCCCTGGGCACGCCCGGTCATAGCTGGCAAACGGTGGCGTCTTCCGGCTCAAGCATCGGCGCCAAAGGCATGATCTTCGCCGCCAAAGCGATGGCGCTGGCTGGCTTTGACCTCTTGACCAAGCCGGAGGTGCTGGCGGCGGCGCGAGCCGACTTTGACGCGGCGCGCGGAGACAAGACCTATGTCTCGCCGCTGCCGCCGGAAGCGACGCCACAATAGATGAACTTGGAATCCGCTCCGCAGGGCGTCGTCGCCGGCAGCATTCCGCTCTTCGCCGGTCACCCAGCGCGCGAGCTCCTGCCGATCGACGGCTTGCGCCGCGTCATGAGCGCCGCCTGGGAAGGCTCGGACGCCGCGCGAATGCTGAATTATGGCGATGAGCAAGGCAATCGCCAGTTGATAGAGTTCTTGGCGGCTCGGCTGCGGCGCCGCGAACGCCTCGATATCAGCCGCGACAATCTGATGATCATCGGCGGTTCGACCGGCGGCGTCGGCATGCTGACGCAGCATCTCACCGTGCCGGGAGACGTCGTGCTAGTAGATGCGCCGTCTTATCGCGACGCCCTGCATATCTTCCGCGATCATCAACTGGAACTGCGCGCCGCGCCGATTGATGACGAAGGTATCGTCATCGACGAACTGGAGCGAATTCTTCAGCAGTTGGCGGCTTCTGGCGTGGCGCCGCGTTTCTATTATGTTGTGCCCAATTTTCAGAATCCGACCGGTATCACGCTGTCGCGGGAGCGCCGAGAGGCAGTCATTGCATTGAGCCGGGCTTATGGATTCGCCATCATCGAGGACGATGTCTATAGCGATATACGATTTGGCGGCGCGTTGCCAGCGAGTTTCTTTGCCTTGGCGCGCGGGCAAAATGTATTTCGGCTCGGCAGCTTTTCCAAAACATTGGCGCCGGGCTTGCGCGTAGGCTGGCTTGTCGCCGAAGCGAGGCGCATCGCCGGCTTCGTCGGCAGCGGGATGCTGCGCATGGGCGGCGGCGCCAATCCCTTTAGCGCGGCAGTCGTCGCCGATTATTGCGGCAGCGGCGCTTGGGAGGCGCATGTCGAGTGGCTGCGCGGGCAATACCAAAAGCGGCGCGATCTCGCCTTGGCCGCGCTGAAAGCCTCAATGCCGGCCGGCGTGACCTGGACGCGCCCGCAAGGCGGCTACTTCATCTGGCTGCGCCTGCCGTCATCGGTCCACGCAGACGAGCTTGAAGCGCGCGCGCAAGAGGGCAACGTTTACTTCGCTTCGGGCAAGGGCTTTTACATCCATCCGGCCGCCGGCGCGCATCATCTGCGGCTGTCTTTCAGCTATGTGCCCCTGCCTGATCTGCAGGCCGGCATTGATGCGCTGGGCAGACTGATTGCGCAGTTGATGGCCTAGAAGACCGTGTCCGGAATCTCAACGACAAGGGATGTCAAAAGCGAAATCGCGCGGGCGGGCTACAGTGTGCTGCGCGCGGCCGACTTGCTGGTCAGCGACGAATTGCGGCAGGAGTGGTTGAGCCTCTCCATCGATTATGCCGACTTGCCAGCGGACGAATATCTGCCCGGCGGCGCGCGCTATCGATACCGCCGTTATAGTCGCTTCCGCTTTTCCCCGCAGACAGGCAAGCTGGCGCGCTTGCCCCACAAAGATTATTTTCAGAGCGCCGAAATCAATCGAGTCACTGGCGGCATCATTCGCCGGTTCGCTCCCTTGTTGGCGACCACCTTCGACAACCCGTTTTTGCGCGAACTAATCCGCTTTGACTTCGCTCAGTTTCCCCTTGAAGAGGCGCAAAGGCAGCGCGATTGGGAAGTGCAAGCGCATTTGATACGCGTCACCGCCGATGTCAGCGAGCGGGGACAGCCGACGCCGGAAGGCATTCATCGCGATGGCGCCGCCTTCGTGACCGTGCGCCTGGCTGAGTTGGTCAACGCGCAGGGTGGGCAGGTCTCCCTATACGATGATGATCGGCGGCATTTGACGACGTTCCGCCTCGAGCAGGCGCTCGACAGCTATCTCTTCAACGATGCGATTTTGTGGCACGCGGCCGAGCCCGTCGTGCCGGCGGACCCGGCGCATGGGGCGATTCGCAGCATCCTGACATTCGATTATCATCCAGGGATCGCCGGCGCTGACAGCGATTTCACAGATTGAAAAAGAAAAGCCCGCCGGCGCGGACTTCTCGATATCTGGGGACAGGGAAGAAAGGACTCGAACCTTTAACCTTGCGCTCCAAAGGCGCCTGCTCTGCCGATTGAGCTACTTCCCTAAACCTCTTCAATCATAATCGAATGCGCTATAAGCTCAAGTGCGAGATGGTTTTTCCGTTAGGCGCGCCGCACAGCGCTTGATGGTTTCCAGTTCTGAGGGAGTGTCGAACTTGGTGGCCATAATTCACAAAAGATTGTGTGTAGGGGCGACGCTTGTGTCGCCCTCAATTGCCAAGACAGGTTTAGGGCGAGCCTTGGCTCGCCCCTACAAATCGTTTGGGGCGGGTAACATCCTTCACATTAGACACTATCAGTTCTGATATATTCTTGTGGACCAGTCTGTGTTGAGATAATATTTCCACATTCTATGAATTTATCATCCGGGAGCTGTTTGTGAGAGTAAAAACTTTTGCGCTAATGATCGCGGCAATTGTGCTTTGCGCTGTATCACTCGCCCAGGGATCTTCCAACATCGACAACTGCTGCTCCGTCAACCGGCAGTGCGCGACGAATCGGGAATGGGTCGCGGGCTATCACGCTTTCCAGCGAAACGAATGCCCGGCCGGCCAGTCAGCAGCCCCGGCCTCCGCGCCTGTTTCAGCGCCGGTGGGTCAGCCAATTGACAACTGCTGCTACGTCAATCGGCAGTGCGCGACGGATCAGCAATGGGTCGACGGCTACTGGGCCTATCAGAACGGGCAATGCGCCGCGCCCGCTCAGGTTCAGCCAGCGCCGTCCGCGCAGCCCGCGGCCAGCGCGCCGGCAAACGTAGACAATTGCTGTTTCCTTGATCGGCAATGCCATAGCGACGACGAGTGGGAAAATGGTTATTGGGCATACCAGAATAATGAGTGCCCTGCCGCGCCCGCGTCCGTCCAAACTGCTTCGGTCGCGCCGTCACGACCGCGTATCGAAGGCTCGAGTCGGTTTGTTCGTCTGATTGCAAGATCGCTTAATCTGCTGAGGGACAAGGCGCCAGAATGGTATACCTATGTGATTAGCGCAATGGACACAATCGACGAAATCCCGAATTCGGACCCGGATGCTGAAACTTGTTCTGCACTTGCGTTTAAGTCTTTCAGAAGAGTTGGAATCGAAACTTGTTACGCTTTCCCTAGAAACATCGGCCGGGGCGCGCCAATCATCATGGCTGGCACGCTTGCTCACGAAGCCTGCCATCTTCACACTTATCAAGCTGGCATTGTATATCCCGGTGGGGGAGCGCAAGAAGAATTTGAGTGTGTGCCACCCATGGAAGCGGTATATAAGCTGCTCGATCCGAATGGGTTGGGCGCGCGAGTTACCACTGCGGACGAATGGTACCGTGCTCTCAATTTCTTATGCTCGAAGGGCGATGAAGCATCTTGCCAAATGGCCGAATTGGTACATCTATATTATGACTAACTTGGAAAAAAGCGGGCAAACTGGCCTTTCGCGGTTTTCCCATGTATTCTGGTTGCCCCTTGTCCAAACGCTAGAGCACGATGAACGGTCGGCGCGGGAGGCGCATCGGAAGTATGCTTTCGTCGGATGTCACGGTAGCATCAATCGAATTGGCAGCCTGTTATTTTGATACTGGGAAGGAACTGACCTATGTACTCCAAATGGTTTGCTGTGCTTGTCGCAAGTATGCTGCTCCTGGGCGTCGCTTCTGCGCAGGAGTATGCCATTCGCGCCAATAGGGGGCTTAATCTGAGGGTCGCGCCCAGCCTCAATGCCGACATCGCAGACACAGTTTCATCGGGCAGCACTCTGCAAGTCGTGGGCAAGTTAAATCGCTGGTTGAAGATCTACCGCAATGGCAGGGATGTCTGGCTGGCGGATTGGGTCGACTACAGCCGTGTCGAGAGCAGCGAGCCAACCGGATCTCAGCCGCCGACAGCGCCAATCGACAACTGCTGCCACGTTGATCGCCAATGCCAAAGCGATCAGCAATGGGTCGACGGCTACTGGGCCTATCAGAACGGGCAATGCGCCGCGCCCGCCCAGCCCGCGGCCAGCGCGCCGGCAAACGTAGACAATTGCTGTTTCCTTGATCGCCAATGCCAAAGCAATCAGGAGTGGATTGCCGGCTACCAGGCGTTTCAGAGAGGACAATGCGCCCCGCCCGTGCCCGCAACCGGGGGCAATTGCTGTTCCCTTGGTTGGCATTGCCCAACCGAAGTGGAAAGGGCGCAGGGCTATTGGACTTATCAGATTAATCAATGCGCTGGTCTGCCGCAGACTTCCGGGATCGCGCTTACAGGACCCGTGCCCAGGATAGAGGGTTCGGGTCGATTTCGTCAACACATTGAAGCGACGCTGAGATTTATGAAGAGCGTAGCGCCGGCCTGGTACAACTACGTGATAACCGGTTTAGACTCAATCGTTGAAGAACCCGTCCACGTTGAGCCCTATCGTGATGGTCAGACGACAACATGCTGGGCCTTCGCCAATTACCGCGAAAGAAAAGCCGCCGTGCAAACTTGCTTTATGAGTTGGATTATACGGCATAATGGCCCCGCGGAGTTCGATCAACTCTCTACGGCCGGGGCGCTAGGCCATGAGGCTTGCCACATACATACACATGAAGAGGGGAAGTATTTTGCGACGCAGGATGACGAGGAAGAGTTGTGCACGAAAATGGGAACGGGCGCAGCTGTACTCATTGCCAGCGCCCTGGCAACTGGTCTAAACCCGAATCGCGGAACGAAATACTTCAATAAAGATGAAGCATTGAACTTGCTCAGGCAGTACTGCGCGGAAGGGTATCGATCAGATCTGTTTTGTCCGACGCTTCAAAGGCTGGAAAGCATATGGCGAAATGTGCCTTACGCGGTCTTTCCACCTGGGGCGCCTCAGTGGTGAGCTTTAGCCGTCTCCGTTTTCGGGCTGACGCAGTCCGATCGCCTCGTCAAGCGGCACGACGAAAGCGACGCCGTGGTTCGGCTCCAGCAGGTCGCCCATGACGGCGCGCGCTTCATCCAGCAAGGTCGGCACCAATTCCTTGGGCACGACCGACAGCAGGACATGATTGTTGAGTTCCATCTCGCGCAGGACGTAGGCCATCATGCTGCTCATGGAGCTGGCGATGTGCAGCGGCACTTCCAGGCTGTCGCCCGTCATTTTGCGCTGCAAGCTGTGCAAGCCGAAGCTCTTGAGGACGGTGACGCCGGGCGCGCCCGCCTCTTGCCAGCGAACGGCGACATCCAAGCCGTTTTCTACATTGGACGTGATGAGGATGATCAGTTTCATACTGTTTAGTCTCCTGTCGCTGCGCCCGCCAGCGCGGGATTGGCGATTTCGTCTTGGTTCTTGCCTTGGAAGACCCAGCGCACCATCGGCGGCGTCAGCACGGTCGTCAGCAGGATGACCATGAACAGCGAGGCGTACAACTCGCTGCCGCCGTCAAGGATGCCACTGGACAAGCCGATTGAGATAATGATCAGCCCGACTTCGCCGCGCGACACCATGCAGACGCCGACGCGCAGCGATTCGCGCATATTGAAGCCGCCCGCGCGCGCGCCAAAGCCGGCGCCAAGCACCTTGCTGAGCACGGCCATCAGCAGGAGCAGCAGCATGAAGGGCAGCGCGTCAAGCGGGAAAGCGCTGAGGTCCGTTTCCAAGCCGACATCGACGAAGAAAATCGGCACCAGAAATACGTAAGCCAGGTGGCTCATCGTTTGTTCGATATCGTGTTTCATGCCGGCGGACAATTTGCTCAAGCCGACGCCGGCGATGAAGGCGCCGGTGATCGCGGCCACGCCACCCAGGTACTCGGCTGACCAACCGAATAGCAGGGCGCTGATCAAGGCGAAGATGGGTATGCCGTAGGCTTGCGACAATTGCGGCCGGCGCTGAATCCAACGCATGATCCGCGGCAAGACGTACCACGCCAAGGCAAAAGCGCCGGCGATGTAAGCCGCCATCTGAAAGATGATGATGAGCAGCTGGCTCAGGTCGCCGCTCCCGCCCGCGCCGCCAGCGCCCGCCAGCACCAGGGTCAGCGACACCGCCAGGATCGCCAGCACATCGTCAATCAGCGCCGTGGCCAGCAGGGCGTTGCCCTCTTTCGTGTGCAGGTATCCGAGTTCCAGCAAGACCTGCGCCGATATGCTGACGGAGGTGGCGGCCAGCGTCACGCCAGCGAAAAGGGCGGGCATCATGTCGTAGCCGGCCGGCAGCGCCACCGCCAACGTAAAGGCGACCGGCGCCACGACGCCAAGCAGGCCGGCAAACACCGCTACCTTGCCGACCTTCGCTAGTTCGCTCAGATGCACTTCCAAGCCAATGTTAAACATCAACAGCAGCACGCCCAACTCGGCGAATTCCTTGACTGTGCCCTGCAGATCGACGCCCTGGAGAATGCCCCAATGCAGCATATCAAGCACTGTCGGTCCCAGGATTAGGCCAACGATCAACTGACCCAGGACGCGCGGCTGATTCAAAAGACGGGCGATGGCGCCGCCAGCCCGCGATGCCAGCAGGATTACGCCCAGCGCCAGCATCAGCGGGATAAATGGATTCACGCCGGCGGCATTTTCATCCGTCGTCGCCGCGAAGACCGACACCTGGCTGTGCGCCAAAATCAAGGCTAGGGGTATGGCCGCAATCATGAGATGGCGTGACAGTAGTCGGCTCATTCGATTGCCTTTCTCCAGCAGTGTTGGTTCGTCCACAAAACAAATTATAATCAATGGCGCAAATGTGGATAGCGAACAAGAAAGGCGGCTCCATGAAGATAAAGGATCTTGAGCTCTTTACGCTACCGCCTCGCTGGCTCTTTCTCAAGGTATCGACCGACGACGGCTGCGTTGGCTGGGGCGAGCCGATCGTGGAAGGGCAAGCCGGCACCGTCCGCGGCGCGGTGGAAGATATGGCCGATTTTCTGATCGGGCGCGACCCGCGACATATCGAAGACATCTGGCAGACGCTGTTTCGCGCGCGCTTCTATCGCGGCGGACCCGTGATGATGAGCGCAATCGCGGGCCTCAATCAGGCGCTGTGGGATCTCAAAGGGAAATACCACGGCGTCCCGGTTTATGACTTGCTGGGCGGCAAGGTGCGGGACCGGATTCAAGTCTACGCGGGCCTCAGCGGCGACAGTCCGGCGGAAGTTGCGGCGCAAGCCCAACAGCGCAAAGACGAAGGCTTGCGGGCGGTCAAGATGGGCGCCGTCAATACCGTTCATTACATGGACAGTTTCCAGCATATAGACGAGGCGGTCGCGCGGGTGGCGGCCGTGCGGGGGCAAGTGGGGAACGATTTCAGTATCGCCGTCGATTTTCACGGGAAAGTGCACAAGCCGATGGCTAAGATGCTGATCCGCGAGTTGGAGCCCTACCACTTGATGTTCGTTGAGGAGCCGATCCTGCCCATGCACAACGAATCGCTGCGTGATATCAAGCGCTCCACCACGATCCCGATTGCCACTGGCGAGCGGATGTACTCGCGCTGGGATTTCAAGACGATTCTGGCGGAGGGCAGCGTCGACATTATACAGCCCGATGTCTCGCATGCGGGCGGGATCTCGGAAGTCGTTCGCATCGCGGCGATGGCGGAAGCCTACGATGTCGCTTTGGCGCCGCATTGCCCGCTGGGTCCCATCGCGCTGGCCGCGTGCATTCAGGTGGATGCAGTCGCCTACAACGCATTGATTCAGGAACAGAGCCTCGGCCTTCATTACAATCAGTCGGCCGATTTGCTGGATTACCTGGCGGATCCGTCCGTGTTCGATTACAAAGACGGCTTTGTATCCATTCCGATTGGACCCGGCTTGGGCATCACGTTGGACGAGGACAAGATACGCGCCGCGTCCGATCATGGGCTGCGCTGGCGGAATCCCAGCCTGCGCCGGACCGACGGGTCGGTTGCTGAATGGTAGGGCGCCGGCGCTACCCAAAGCGCGCGACATCGACCGCGCCCGCCGAAACTCCGTTGAGGAGCTTGTCCACCGCTCGCTCGGCTGTGGCCGCCGCCAAAGCCAAGCCATGACCGGTGAAACCGACGGCGAAGCCGACGCGCGGCTTGCCCGGCAACGCGCCTACGAGCGGCAGCCCATCACAGCTGAAGCCCATGATGCCGCTCCAGCGCTGCGCGACCGGCGCTTGAACATCCGGGAAATACCGCGCCAGATAACGATCGAGAAAGGCCTGCACCTTCGGATTGAGCCGATCTTCCGAGGTATTGTTTTCTTCGCGCTGATGCTGTTTTCGGCCCCCGCCGAGCAGGAAGCGTCCATCGAAGGTGCTGCGGTAATACATATAGCCGTAATCGCTATAACCGCAGTAGGGCACGGGGATGTGATCCAGCGGCTCGGTGACCAGGCATTGCGCGCGCGTCGGCAGGACCTTGCCTTTGAAGTAGGGGTCAATCATCGGCGAGTAGGCATTGGTGCAGAGCATGACATAGCGCGCCTCGAAGATCACCTTTCTCGTGTGGACGCGAACGAAATCATGCTCTTGCTCCAGGCGATAAAGCTCGTTGTTAGCGATTACCTCGGCGCCGCTTTGCGCCACGACCGTTCTGGCGAGCAGGTAGGGCTGTACGCCGGCGTCAAGCGGCTGCTCGATCGCGGCGAAATAGCCGCGGCCGAGCGGATCCCGGCTGTAATACTCAATGTCGATCTTGTCGGCTGCGAGGGCGCGGGCGGCCAGCTCCAGTTCTCGCGCTTCTTCCGGGCTCTCCGCCAGCAGCAGGGAGCCGCTGTTGTCGATCGGCACGTCACAGACGCTGTTGGCTATGAATTCGCGCCAATGGCTGAAGCTGCGGCGCGACATGTCCCAGACCTCGCGCGCAACCGCATGTCCATATTTTTCGATGGCGCGGTGGTAGTAGGTATCCAGCCCGCTAATCATGAAGCCGGCGTTGCGGCCGCTGGCGCCCAAGCCGACGTCGCGCGCGTCGGTGACGACCACGTCGCGGCCCTGGACTTGCCGGGCGAAGTACGCGGCTGCGCCCCCGGCGAGACCCGCGCCCACCACAAGGAAGTCGATTTCGCGCTCGATCTGCCCCGCGCGCTGCCAATGGGAAACGGTCATAACTTGTACCGTGTCCGCCCAACTTTGCCCGGCGACGAAATCAGCCGGGTCTCGGCGACTTCAGACGCGTCGCGGCATTGGCGGCAATCACAAATGGAAATCTCGTCGCATAGCATGATTCCATTGATAGTAGTCGGCATTTCGCAATTGTCAACTTTCCGCGCGTGCTAGGACATCGGATAGATAAGTGTTAGAATGAATTTGTCATCGTCAATCAATTGCGCCGGCATGGCGCTTTCACTGGAGGCTATCAATGAGAACTATTAGGAGAACCGTCGTACTGTTCATGTTGTTGCTCATGGCGCTGCCCCTTGCCGCTGTTGTGGCCGATGGCCATTTGCCCGATCTCGGCGGGCGCACAGTGGTTGTCGCGGTGGACAACGCCTACATCCCCTTCAGCTTTATCGACGAAGACGGCGAAGCGATGGGCTGGGATTATGATGTCCTGGGCGAAATCTGCGCGCGGCTGAATTGCGTTACGGAGTGGATCGAGACGGGCTGGGAGGGCTTGATCGTGGCCGTCTCGCGCGGCGAGTACGATGTCTCAGCCGGCGGCATCACCATCACCGATGAACGCGCGGAGATCGTCGATTTCTCAGACGGGTACATCAGCACGATCCAGCGGCTGATGGTGCGGCTGGATGAGGCGCGCTTCGCTTCGGCGTCCGAGTTCGCGGCCGGCGACTTTGTCATCGGCGTGCAAGTCGCGACCACCAATTACATCGCCGCCGTTGATCTGGTTGGCGAGGACCGCGTCGTCCCCTTTGATTCCTTTGGATTTGCAGTGCAAGCGCTGATCGCCGGCGATATTGATGGCGTCGTCATGGATGATGTCGCTGGCCAAGGCTATGTCGGCGTCAATTCCGGCGATATCAAGCTGCTTGATGACGAGCTAGTCTCCGACGAACTCGGCTTCATTTTCGCCAAAGATTCCGAGTTGGTCGAGCCATTCAATATGGCGCTCGCCAGCATGCGCGAGGATGGCGCGCTGGACGCCATCAACGCCAAGTGGTTCCCGCCGGCGGAAGCCGAAGATGGGATGATGCTGCCTGATTTGGGTGGGCGCACAGTGACGGTGGCGGTGGAGAACGCCTACCCGCCATTTAATGTCTTGAATGAGGAAACAGGCGAAGGCGAAGGCTGGGACTACGACACGCTGGGCGAGATCTGCGCCCGCCTGAATTGCGCGCCCGAGTATATCGAGACCAGTTGGGAAGGCTTGATTGTGGCGGTCTCCAACGGCGAGTACGATATGGCCGCCGACGGCATCACCATCACCGAAGAGCGCGCCCAGATCGTCGACTACTCGGACGGCTACATTGATGTCATCCAGCGCATGATGGTGCGGCTGGAGGAAGATCGCTTCGCCAACGCGGCCGAGTTCGTGGCCGGCGACTATGTTATCGGCGTGCAGGTGGCGACGACCAACTACATCGCCGCTTCCGAATTGCTGGGCGGTGACGAAGAGCGCATCGTTGGCTACGGCGAGTTTGGCTTGGCGGTGCAAGCGCTGATCACGGGCGATATTGACGCCGTGGTCATAGATGATGTGGCGGGTCAAGGCTATGTGGGTTTGAACGCCGAGAAGATCAAACTGCTGCCGGATGACCTGATCAAGCAGCAGTTGGGCTTCATTTATCCACAAGGCTCCGAATTGGTCGAGCCATTCAACATGGCGCTGGCGGCGATGCGCGAAGATGGCGCGCTGGACGCCATCAACGCCAAGTGGCTGGGTGACGGCTAGCCCGCCTCGCGCGCGGACGCGATAAATGTGTAAGCAAATCGGTGGGACAGAGTTTGCTCTGTCCCGTCTGTTAGATTGCCGCAACTTGTAGATGCGCCCCCAGGCATTGATGGATTCAGCAACTGCGTCGACAGAGCGTAACGAGCCGGATCTGGACGAGGTCATCGCCGAATCGCGTGGGCGGGCGATGCGCTTTGCTCGCTTCTATACCTTGCCCTATTGGATCGTGTTCTTGGTCATCATCGGGATTCTGCTGGCGATCAGCATCATCACCGACAAGGTCTATTCCAATATATTCCAGCAGCTGATGGAAGGCGTCAGCATGACGCTCTTTGTCAGCATCGTCTCGTATTGCTGCGCGCTGACAATCGCGGTCATCGTCGGGATTGTCCGCTCGAATCCACCGGCGCCGCCGCAATCAACGGAGTCTTTTCGCAAAGGAATTGCGCGCGTGCTGCGAATCGGCCTATACAATGTATGCACGGTCTATGTGAGCGTCATGCGAGGCATCCCGATTCTGGTTGTGCTGCTGGTCACGGGCTTTATTGTCGTGCCGGCTTTACGCGAATTGATCAACAGCACCGTGGTCGAGAGCCTGCGCGATCTCTCGGACAATCCGGGCATTCCCGATCTCATTTGGCGCGGCAGCTCGGCCGGCACGGCGATCGTGGCGCTGGCGATCACGTACGGCGCCTATATGTCGGAGACGGTGCGCGCCGGTATCCAGTCGATACACAAGGGGCAATTTGAAGCGGCTTATTCAGTCGGTATGACCTATTGGCAGACGATGCGCTCGATCGTGCTGCCACAGGCTTTCCGCAATGTGCTGCCGCCGCTCGGCAACGACTTCGTAGCGATGATTAAAGACTCGTCGCTGCTGGCTTTCCTGGGCATTCGCGATATCACGCAAATCGCCAAGACCTCGTCGGGCCGTTCGTTTCGCTACGTCGAAACCTACGCTGTCGTCGCTTATATGTATCTGACCCTGGTCATCCTGGCGACGACCCTGGTCAACCTGATCGAAGACACGGTTAATATCGAGCGTGAGACGCCGCGCTTAATCGGCCGCTTGCAGGCGCTGATGCCGGGCAAGAAGAAACGCGAGCCGATCGTCGAGTCCTTTGACTAGCGCCTATTCGTTTGAGTAAAAGCCGACCTTGTTGCCTTCGGTATCGCGCGCCCAGGCGACGAATCCGCCACCGGCGTTTTCGCCCAGCGCCGTCTTCGGCAGCAGGATTTCGCCGCCGGCTTCCGGCACGCGAGCTAGCGCGGCATCCAAATCGCCCGTGATCGTGAAGTAAACCAGGGTGCCTTCGGTTGACGGGGTATAACCGTATTGCGGATTGTGGACCAGGCAGCCGCCAACTTGCCCGTCATGGGGAAAAACGCCGAGCATACTGCCCATCGTCTCACGCGTGTCGTTGATGAATAGTTGCTTGTCCAAGACCGTTTCGTAGAACTTGCGCGCGCGCTCAAAGTCTGCGACTGGAACCTCAAACCAATTGATTACGGACATATCGCTCTCCTCAAAGTTAATGCCAACGGCACAATGCAAATCTAGGCATCTTAACAATTGTCCGCGGCCATACTGATTGCAATTGCGAAAGGAGCGCGGGGCAGGCGCCTGAAGCGCTATCGCTGGCTTTGCAGCTGAACGTCTTCGTTTTCGGCCGCCGCCATCGCGTCGCCGGCGTCTTCGGCAATAGTCGACAGGCGTTGTCGCTGCAGCTGCTCGCTGCGCTCTAAACTGGCGTCGTCCTCAACCTCTTCAATGGCGTCCAGCAAATCATCATTGAGGCGCTGATTATAGAACTGCACTTCGTCCATCGCGTCGATGGTATCTTGCAGCTTGTCAATCTCGTCCTTGATTTCAATGCTTAGGCGCTGGCCGCGGGTGCTGCCGGTGTCTTTCGTGCCGAGCAGCGACATCTGCGCGTACACGGTTCCCAGCGCGGCCAAGGTGCTTTCGAGGTGAATCTCGGCGCGCTTGATGGCGTGGGTGCCCGCCTTCAGCGTATTCTCTTGCTGCTGCAGGATTTCCAACTGGCGCATCCGATCGCGGCGGGTCAGTTCATTTTTGTCGTTTTTGATCAGCCGCTTGACTTCGGCGATCTTGCGCGGCACATCTTGCAAATCACGGGCTGCGCGTTCATTGCCTTCAAAGAAGTCGATGCGGTTCGCCAGGTTGTACATGTGGGCGATCCAGTCGTTGATGTCGCTGATGAGCGTGCGCTTCCGCGTGCGCATGGCGCCGCGCGCGGCGTCCGCCAGCTTGAGCATATTGCGGCGGTATTCAAAGGCGTCGCGCAAGCGCTCGCGCGAGATTCGGTTGCGGATGTTGCGCAGGTCGTATTCGCGCTCGAAATCTTCCGCCAGCGCCTGTTCCGTCGCCTCCGGGTCGGTCAGCGTAGATGCGACCAGCACCGTCTCCGCCAAGCCGCCCAGGATGAGCCAGTACCAGGGCTGCCATTCCATAAAGGGCAGGCTGACATCGCCTACGAACAAGAATAAAATGGCTGTCACCATGAGCGTGACGAGCGTCTCCCAGCGCAGCAGGGCGTTAGCCAGTAGCGTGCCGAAGACCTTCTGTCGAGCTTCGCTGTTGATGGTCATTTGCTTGACGATCCCTCATGCCCAAGGCGCCGCCTGCGCGGCTGTGCTGCAATTCGAATGCCGGAACCAGTCTGCTGAGTAGACGGACAGATCTCTTGGCATGACAGTCCGGACTCGCCTCAGTCGCGGCCCAGCAGACGCTGACGGCGCTCTTCCAATTGCAATTCGACCTGTCCAATTCCGACCGTATCCTCGATTTGGTCGGAGAGCTTGGCGCTGGCCAGCTCGGCGCGCGCATCCTCCTGATCAATTTGCGAGTAGATGGAATCGAGCAGGCTGTCGATCTCTTGATCCCCCGAGGTATCGAGCTTGTCCATGCTCTTGAGCGTCTTGGACATGACCTTCTTCGTTTCCGCCAATTCGAGCAAGGAGCGCATTTTTTCGCGTTCCTGCTTGATGGTGGTCAAGCGCCCTTCCAGCTTGAGGCGCATATTCAACATGCCCTGATATTGCTCTTCCTGCGATTGCCATTGCTCGTAATATTCTTGCGCCAGCTCCTGCTTGGTGTTCAGTTCAGCTTGGGCGGCGGCCGCCAGGTCGTCTTTGCCGCGCAGGATCAGCGTGTCGATATCGCGATCCAGCTTATCCGACTGGTTCGAGAATTCTTCATACTTTCGCTTTAAGGTGCGGACCGAGCCGCCGACCGTGGCCGCCGAATCCTCAAGCGCTTCCAGATTGCGCTCGACCTGCCGGATGTATTCATCCATGACTTTCAGCGAATTCGTCTCCAGCGCGCGGTCGATCATACCGTGGAGGTTGGCGCTGAAAAGCGTTTGGACCTTCTGCAAAATGGATGGCATCTTCACGTTTTCCCTTTACTGAGTTTGACTTGGCAGGCGGCGGATTTTAGCCAGTATAGCATAGGTCAAATTGGAATTTCAAAAGTCGATTCCGGTTGTATATTATTGTTTACGAGGGATTTGCGCGCGGGTTGCGCTGAAGGCTCAAGTCGCGCTGGGCATGCGCTGAATGGCCAGGAGATCAGAGAGGATGGCGCAGCCGGTTTCCAGCGGACCCGCGCCAGCGCCGATCAGCGTGATGTCCCCCATTAGGTCGGTCTTCAGGCTGATCGCGTTGGTCGATCCGCCAACGCCGGCCAAGGGCTCGTCCAGCGGCAAGCGCGTCGCTTTTACCGCGCCACCGTCGGGCCTGGCGCTGGCGATCAATTTGTAGCGCTGCCCGGCTGCGCGCGCCTCGGCGATGTCAGCGGCAGTGATTTCCGTTATACCGCTGACGTCCAGGTCGTCCAGCGCCAACGAGCGGCCGAAGAGGGCATTTGCCAATATCAAGACTTTGCCGGCCGCGTCCCAGCCCTCGACATCGCCGCTTGGATCGCTCTCGGCGTAGCCCAGCGCCTGCGCCTCGGAAAGCGCCTCGTCGTAGGACAAGCCCGCTTCCATCCGCGTCAGAATGTAGTTGGTCGTGCCGTTAAGGATGCCACGCGCGGACAGAATCTGGCAGCCAGCCAGCGCGTCGACCGCCAGCTGAATCGTGGGCGTGCCGGCCATCACGGTCGCTTCGTAGCGCATCTGCAGTCCCTTGGCGCGCGCCTTTGACTTCAGCCCGGCGTAATCCAAGGCGACCGGACCTTTGTTGGCCAGCACGAGATGCAAGCCCGCGTCAAGCGCGCGCCGACAGAAATCGAGGGCGGGCTGCGCCGTTTCCAGATTCGTCGGGCTCATTTCGACGAGCGCGTCGGCGTCGCCGGCCGCGATCATTTCATCGACTTCTAAGCCGCGGATCAGACCATCCTGTTCGGGATAGCTCGCGAAGCTGCCGGCCTGCGCCGCCTCCAGCAGTGATTGCAGCTCCAGCCCGGCTGCGTGATAGAGCGCGCCCTTGCTCGCCGTCGCGACGCCGATGATCTGGGCTGAGAAGTTCTCTTCCCGCAGGAGCTCCGCCGCCTTGTCTCGCAGGATCTGCGCGAAGCCCTGACCCACGACGCCGAATCCAATCAGTATGAGCTTCATCGTCGTTTCCCATTCACCTCAATATGATTTCGCGCAACATGATACAACGGGCATTGTCAACCGGAACAGACTTGGTCGACGCCGGCTGGCTACATTATCTGTGAGCTTGCGCGTACGCTGGCTGCGCTAATTCGCCCGACTGAGCCCTTCGACAGCGGTAAGCGCCTTGTCGACGCTTTCTTGCGGGCGCACGCCAATCTGCTGATCGACGAGAATGCCGCGCTCATCAATGACCCAGTAAGAACGCGTCGCCGAAATGGGCAGCTTGATGAATAGCAGGTTGAAGCCCCATGCGTCCCAGGCGTCGAGCATCTTGTGATCGGGGTCGGAGAGCAGATCATATTGCAGGTTCTTGCGCTCTTTCCATTCAGCGAGCGTATCGACGCTGTCCGAACTGACGCCGAGGACGATGGCATTGTGTGATTCAATGCGCGGAAAGACATCGCGGAAGGAACAGGCTTGATTATTGCAACCCATGGTATTGGCTTTGGGGAAGGCGAAGATGATCACGCGCGAGCCGCGATAATCGCTGAGTCGCACCGCCTGGCCGTTCTGATTCAGGAGTTCAAAGTCGGGCACAATTTCGCCGACGGAAGGCATATCTTCCGCTCCACCAACTGATACTGCCTTTCTTTCAGTATAACGCACATCAAGTACGGTAGGCCGTCATGCTTCAACGGAGGCGTCGTCTCGCCTCACTGACCGACGATCCCGTGTTCGGCGTCTTCTTCGCGCGCGACCCGCTGGCCCTCGGCGATGTCGACGCGGCTGAGCAGATAGCCGCCGAGCACAAAGAGCAGGATCAAACTGAGGATGGCGGGCCGGCTGCTGCCGAGCGCGATGCCGGCGAAGGCGAAAATCAACGGACCAATGATTGCCGCGAACTTCTCCATGATGCTGTAGAAGCCGAAGAATTCGCCGCTCTTGGCGGAGGGGCACAAGCTGGCGTACAGGCTGCGGCTCAGCGCTTGGCTGCCGCCTTGCACCATCGCCACCAGCAGGGCAAGCATCCAGAATTCGAGCGTGGCGTTGAGGACGAAGCCCCAGCAGGCGACGATGCAATAGACGAAGATTGACAGGAGGATGCTGCGGCGCGTATCCAGCCAATTCGACATGCCCACGAAGCGCGAGCGCAGCAGCCGCGCGGCCGCCAGCGCCAGGACTTCAAAGGCGACGATGATCAAGGCGATGGTCGGCAGGCTGCTCTGGCGCTTTGGCGGCAAGACCTCGAGCTGCGAGATAGCGATGACGTTGCCCTTAGCATTTTCAGTTTCCTCCGAAATGTTGCTGATCTCGAGCCGGTGCAGCCCGGCTTCGGCGATTTCGAGCGTCGCGGTTTCGCCGTAGCGGACGGTCTCGCTGTAGGTGTCAATCATGAGCGGCTGGCCGTCATCTGACAATAGTACGGCGCCGTCAAGCTCAAATCCAATAGGACCGCCGTCCGGCGCCAAGTGATAGGTGATCTCGATGTGGCCTCCGTTGAAGGCGAAATACTGCGCGGCGGACGGGTCGTCGCTGCGCAGATACGAGAGATCAGCTGGGCGGCCCGTCAGGATCGTGGTCAGCCGCCCGAGGATGTCGTCGCCGACGAGCGCGTCGCCGGAGACGATGACCTGGCTCCAGGCGCCGTCCAGCTCGAAGGCGCCGCCGTCCAAAGGATAGAGGCCTTCGCCGACGTAGTCGCCTTCCGGCTGGTAGGGCTCGGGCGGCGCGCCGCTGACATCGGCCGGCAGCGCGCTAAGCAAATACAGTCCGAGCAAGGGCAGGCAAATCGCATTGATTAGGATGAAGGCGAGATAGAAGGGAGCGCGGGCGTCGTTATGCGCCGGCAGGCGGCCGAAGATGATGCTGAAGGGGATGCCGGCGAATTGCACCATTAGGATAGCCAGCACCAACTCTTCCAAGCCGAAGCCCAATTCCGCGCCGTAAATCGCGGCCACCGCAATAATTGTGCCGATGGCGTCGTTGTAGATCAGGAAGGCGACTAGATACTTGAATAGTTCTCGATATTTCTTGATATTGCCGAAGGTCTGGCGCAACCGCCGCAGGCTGACGCCCAGCACGTTTTCACCCCGTTTTCGCGCTGTGGTCACCGATGGCGGTTCCGGAATATGGCGAAGGACTGGCAGAGAGAAAACCAGCCACCAGATGGCGACGCTCAGGAATGAAAGGCGAATGCCGGCGTTGTCAAAGACGCTGTCGGGAATGAAGAGGTACATGGCCACATTGATGGCGAGCAAGATGCCGCCGCCAAGATAACCCAGCGCATAGCCGCGCGTCGAAACCCAGTCGCGGTCTTCCGGCCGCGCGATGTGGGGCAGCAGGGCATCGTAGAATATGATTGAGCCGCCGAATCCGATCCGCCCGAGGATGAATACCAGCGATGCCAGCAGCCAATCGCCCGTGCTGACGAAAAGCAGCAAGCCCGTTCCTAATACGCCGGCGCCGATGAATATGGCGAGGAAGCGCTTCTTGTTGCGCATGACATCAGAAATCGTGCCGAGAATCGGCGAGAGGATCGCCAAGACGAAGAGCGAAAAGCTGAGGGTCAGCGACCAATAGGCGGTTGCCGTAGCTTCGCTGGGCAAGGTGCTGCCGGCGACGGCGCTGTAATAGATTGGCAAGAGGCTGGCGAGAATGGTGGTGGCGAATGCGGAGTTTGCCCAGTCGTACATCGCCCAGGCCTTGATGCGCCGTTTGTAAGTGGCTTCGTCGGGCCGCCCGTTTCCTGCCATGGCTTGGCGCCTTCCATTGCTCGTCGTCTTGCCCTTAAAGATACCTCGAGAGAGAAAGCGCGTCTGCCCTCTGGCCGCCATTATTGGGCGCTGCTGGCTGCGCTCGCCGCGTCTCTTCTCAAATTGAATCAGACTGGGCGACCATGTATACTGAAGCGCCGAATTTGTGAACCATAGGCGCCGCGTAAATTGGCGTAGCGCGCTGGACACAGAGTCAAATGACAGTTGGCGGCGCAATTCGCAAGACCCACGATCCCGGGCTTTTGCTCGTCCTGTTGCTGAGCCTATTTAACGCCGTACCATTGGCGAGCAATCCTGGCCTGCCTGACGGCGCGGAAACGCTAACGCACAGCCTGCGCTGGCTCATGCTCGGGACTTTGCTGGTTTGCGCTGGCGGCATGTATCTGTTCTGCCGCCGCCGAAGCGGAGGCCTGGGCGCGGTCATCGCCGCCCTTGTCTACGTTTACAGTCCGTACATTATGCACTCGCTGCCTTATGCCCGCGGCGCCTTTCCTGAGTTGCTCGCCTTCGCCTTGTTTCCACTCCTGCTATGGCGCATTGACGCGCTGCGCGACAGGCCAAGCGGCGCGAATTTCGCCGCGGTATTTGCGCTGGCGACCGCTCTTGTCAGCGCCGACTATTTGACGTCGCTGATGCTAACCGTGATCATCAGCGCCTGGCTGAGCTTCGAGACGGCGGTTCAGCGCTTCAACCGCGAAGCTGGCCAGGTGGATACGCGAACAGGCGCGCTGGCGCTTGCTGCGCTGCTGCTGGGCGTACTGGGCGCGGCGACGTTCTGGCTGCCGGCCTTGCTGGAAAGCGCTTCGGTACTCGCGGACGCCTTCGCCGCGGTCGTCCCGCTGGAGTTGAGCCGCCAATTCGCGCCCATGGACCAGCTGCTTTCAGCGCCGCCTATCCAGGACGCGAGCGCGATCAATGGCTTGCGCGAGTTCAGGCTGCTGGGCGCCGCGCAATGGATTGCCGCCTTGATCGGCGCGGGCGGCGCCTTGCGGCTGTACATCGTGGGATATCGCACGCGCCATCCGCAAGCCTTTCTAGGCGTCGCCTTCTTTGCAATGCTGGCGCTTACGTTGATATTTCTAATGACGCCGTCCGCGGGCGAAATGTGGATGGGCTTAGGCTTTCACCGGCGCTTGCCGTTTCCCGCGCATCTCTTGGGTCCGACGGCAGCCTGTCTCGCAATCGTCGCCAGCGCGAACGGATTCTGGCTGGAAAGGCTGGAAGCGCGCTATCGGATCGGCATGGTCGCGCTCGCCGTCGCTTTGCCGATCGTCACTGCTCTGCCCTTGCTATTCGTGCCGGAATGGCGACACCCGAGTCTGGACACATCGGCCGGCGGGTTCATTCCGCGCGACTTACTTTCGCTCCCGGCGGCGCGCGCTGCCGGGCATGTGGTGTCAGCGTTTTCGGTCGCGATTCTGTGTTATGTCATCTGGCGCTTGCGCAATCGAGAGCGGATGGTCCGGCCCTACTGGTCAGTTCCTTCTCTATCAACTGCAAGCTGCTACGGTATTCTGCTGGGCGCGGGCATCGCCTTGTTGACCTTTGCCGTAACGTTCCGCGAAGGGATCGCCTGGTTGAAGTCGCCGCCCGGCGTCGCATTGCCCGCGCAGGTCCGGCGCGCGGATATATTTGAAGGCGGTCTGCAGCTGATCGGTTATGACCTGGGCAGCGGCAGCTTGCGAGCCGGCGACGCGCTCAGCGTTGCGGCCTATTGGCATGCCCCCGAAGAGACAGATGCCTATCATTCGAGTTTCTTGCAGCTTTCCAGCCGTGGGTCGCCGCAGGTTCAGTTCGAGAAGCCGCGCGCCGGCTCTCATGACTGGCGCGAGTCATGGCGCGCGCAGGGATACTTCGTCGATCGTTATGAATGGGCGCTCCCAAACGATCTCCCAGTGGGCGAATACGATCTCTTCATCGGTTTGTTCGGTTGCGGGCGGACGCCAACGATTGACTGCGGAAAGGGTCCTCCGTCAACGGCAGTTGACGAAGACGGCGCCGCGATCGGAGACAGAATTCGACTGGCCTCCATTCGAGTCGAAGCGCGCTAGTAGCCGCCGGCCGGATCGGGATAGGCATGACCGCCGCCGTAGCTGAACGATGGCGTGGGCGTCGGTCGCGGCGGCAAGGGCACGCGATAATCAATGGGCAGCGAGCCGATCACCGATTTTGTCGCCAGCGTGAAAAGCGCCATCCAGCCGCTGAGGCCGTCAACGCTTACTTTGACCCAGGGGCTGTAGGGGCTGCGCGCGAGCAGATGCAGCGGCGTCCCGTATGGCAGGGTGCGCTTAATGCGGAAAGCCGTATCGGGCGCTTCCCGCAGGTTGCCGCCGGCCGCCACATTAACCGACGCCGAACGGGCATGGATGCCTAGTCGTTGGGGCGGCTCAGGCGTCTCATCATACACCTTGCGGATTTCGCCCAAGCGGCGCGCCAGCAGCTCGGCGCTCATCCAGCCGGTTTCGCCATTGCCAAGCCGGATATGCAGCCACTGGCTGTCCCGGCTGATCCCCAAAACACTCATCGTTTCGCCGGCCGGCACTTGATACAACAGGCGCGAGTTGATGTCGGGAGAAACACGCATGTTTACGCCACCCTGCGTCTGCGCGAAACCGGGCTGGGGTATCGGCACGGGCCGCTCGAACAGCAATATGGGCAGATCTTCGATCAGTTCATATTCGAGCAAGCCTGGTATGCCGGGCGGACCGGCCGGGCGGGTCCAATCGCCGGGCTTATAGCGCAGCGCGAGTTGCTGCCCGACATTCAATGCCGCCGACTGACCAAAAGCGGTCAGGACGATCTGCCCTTCAAAGGCGATGAATTTGGTCGCGTGGTTCTGCGTCAGCACGATCAGCGTCCCGTTGATTTGTGCCGCTACGCCGTTGATATGCAAGCGGGCGGTCTGGCCGTACAAGCTTTGCAAGACCAGTACGCCATTTCCTGGAGCAGCGGAGCAATCGGCGGGCATTATGCCGCTTTCCACCGTCAATGAACGCCAGCGGGCGCCGCCGCTTTCGGATGATGCCCGGTGCTGGATCCGTACGCTGCCGATTAACAGGGCGTCGATCGAAAGTGTTTCCTCCAGCCGCAGCCAGACAAGCCCGATGCCGGGGCCGTCTGCGGTCGCTGGGATTTCTAGGGAGTCTACTCGAGCCGCTTCGATAAGGGCGCCCGGGGCGCGTAAGTCGTCCACCGGCGGTTCGACGATTGGGGGAAGCCCGCCGGTGCAGAAGTGGCCATCGGGTCCCGCCAGACATTGGTCGCTGGCCTCGCTATAGAGTTTGCCCAATTCCGGCGGGCAGCCGGCGCTCGCGTCAGCCAAGCGTTCCAATTGATCATTCACAGTTGGAGTTGAAATGGGGAGGAGACGCGCGGCTGTCGGCACCAGCGTCGGTTCCGCTGTCGGCGTCACGTAGATGACGTGGGCTGTTGCTGGCGGCGCGTCCGCGAGGCCCCGCCGCGTCATTCTGGTCGGCGAACAGGCGACGCAGAACATGGCTATCAGCAGCGACCCAGCGATGCGCGCTTTCATCCGAATCAGGCCAGCTCAGTAATCAAGACTAACGCGCCGCGCGGCCGAAAATTGGGGAGACGCGGCTTGCGCCCAACAGATTGCCGGGGGCGGATGCAATGCCAGATCGCGACGTGAGACGCCGGCTACGGTGCTTTTGGTCGCCCGATCTCCCGGCTGTTCACGCGCTGATGCGGACCTCATGCGGCGATCGCCCTCAGTCCTTCGCCAGAAACTTGAGCGCTTTTTCGATGCTCTTCTTGGGGCTGACCTTGAGCTGTTCGTCCAGCACTGTGCCGTCTTCGCCGATGATCCAGTGCGAGCGAATCACGCCCATATATTTCTTGCCGTACATCGACCGCTCGCCCCAGGCGCCATAGGCTTCAAGCGCCTGATGATCGGGATCGGAAAGCAGGTCATATTGCAGACCTTCTTCTGCGATCCATTTCGCCAGCGCGTCCGGCTCGTCGGGGCTTAAGCCAAGCACGACGGCGTCGGCGGTTTCGATCTGAGCGAAGTTATCGCGGAAGCCGCAGGCTTGCACTGTGCGGCCTGAAGTGCCGGCTTTGGGATAAGCGAAGAGCAAGACCTTCGCTCCGCGATAGTCGCTTAGTTTTACTGATTTACCGTGCTGGTTAAGCAGTTCAAAATCGGGCGCCGCTTCTCCAATGGCTGGCATAACTCTTACCCTTCCTTTAGCTGTATTGACGATTCGACCTGCCGCGCTTTGCATCAAGATTATCAATTTTAGCGCATCGCGAGCGCGCTTGGCATGGCGGGAGCTGTGATTCACCCGGCGCAATTGATCTCTCGCCGCGCCCGGTCAATCCCAAGCCAGAGCGCCGCCGTCGCCTGGGCTGGCATTATCAAGTGCAGGTCAGGCGGGAAGCGCGACAAGAAGGACTCGTCGCTGGCGATCGGCGCCATCACGAGACTGTCTTCCAAGGTCTCGTCGGCGGTCGCCAAGGGCATGTCACTCTGCCGGTCGCTGACGCGCGCGTACCAAGCCGGGTCATGAATCAGGAGCAGCGTGCTGATTTCCGGGCGCAGCGTCAAGAGGTTGAGCACGATGCCGGTCGCGCAGAGCTGCGCTTTTCCCGTCTCCAACAAATCCAAGAGAACTTGCAGCGCCGGATGACAGTAAAAGAAATCCCACTGAGGCGGATTGATTTCTTCCGGCAGGCCAAACAGCTCCTCCAGCACCTCGCGCAGGATCTGGTGTTTCACGCTCCATTCACGCCGGTCACTGAAATCAGCGGTTGTCTGTTGAAACACCATTGCCGGCAAAAGGTGAAACATATTGCTGTCTATGGCAGTTGATTGGGAGCGTCTGGCCAGGATCGCCCGGTAGTCATCGCCGTCATTGAATACGGTTAGCGTGCTAATGCCGATGGCGGCGCTGCGTTGGTCTCCGCGGCTGAGCGCGTCCTGCGGCCTGAGCAGTCGGTGATAGGTTGCGCGTGCGGGCGCGCGCATGGAACCGTCTGCCAGGGCGGCGCGCGTTTCGCGCTCCAGAGCGGCGCAGGTCGCCAGCATGTCAAAGTAGCAGCCGATCGCTCCCCGCAGTTGCAGCGGGTTCTCACGGATATGCTTTAGCGTGAAGGTGGGTCCATTATAGAGGGCTGGCTTGCTATTCTGCAGATCATGCAGATAGCTGTAGTCGTAAAAGGCGAAGTCGCGCGCTTCGGCTTTTGGCAGCCAGGGATCGAGCAGGCTGTCGACATCGTGGACTTGCGCCGCCGACGGAAAATAGACGGTCACCGGATGCGCGACGCCGCGGCGCGCAAAGAGCTCGCAACCATATAGCCGTTGCAAGTAATCGGTCATGGTCTTGTAATGCTTGTTGGCGGTGGGCATCTTGGCAGTGTCGGTAACTCTTGTCACTGTTATACTGCAACTGTATATCGGCTACCTTCGCTTTAACGGGAGTATAGAGGACTCCGGCCAATGAACCCAGAAATTCTCACGTTCCTTTTCGCGTACTTGATGATTCTGCTGGTCGGATCAGTGGCGTTGAGCGTTTTTCTGCTCTATGACATAAAGAGCGGGAATTATCGGAGGTTTTTTTCTACTGACGAAGAGAATGAAGGTTTAACGGAGTGAGTCCAAAAGCTGCAGAACAATGGCTCGCGTGAATAGGGGTGAATACAAACTAGATGCCGGAAAATTGTCAGGCCACGTCTTATCACGAATTTAAGAAAGGCTATTCATCCCCGTCTCTCGGAAAGGCGCGCCGCCAGCCACATCAGGCCATCAGCCGCCAGGCCCTGCGCCAGCGCCAGCAGCATAAGCCCGGCGCTTATCGTCCAGCCGTAGGGCAGGCGCTGCCAGATCTCGCCCAGGCTGCCCAAATGCGCCAGCAGCAGCCCCCAATCACCTAAGCCGATATAACTGAACATCAGCGCGAGATGCCAGTCGGCGGCGTCGCTTTGAATCATTTGCGCGATCGCAAAAGCGCCAGCCCCGGCGAATAGTACTAGGGCTGCCACAGCGATCAATTGGATGATCAATGCGTAAATGCGCTCGCGGACGGCCACCGACAGCAGTATGCCAAATGCGCTCACGAAGGCAATCGCCGTCAGGGGCAAGAGCAGCGCAACTGTCACGCTCAATGCGATCAGCAGCAGATCCAGCCGCCAAATGGGCAAGGGCGGCGTCGCCTGCGCGCCCAGCATCTCCGGGTAATAGCCGCCGAACGCGGTCAAATCATAGAGCAGGCCGGCGATGAAGACACAACGCGCCAAGAGGATGAGCATGATGGGCGCGCGAAGGCGATAGAGTATGCTCGCCCAGCGCGCGCGCAGCACCGCCCCGGCGCCGAACTCCGTCGCCCGCAAGTTATCCCAGGTCTTGCGGCTGCGTTCTTCGCCAACAACGGCCGCCCCGAAAAGCAGCGCCAGCGACAGGGTGAGGAGCTGCAGAATCAGTATCGGAAAATACAGGCTGCGCCAGATGAGGCTCGTGAGGTTTGCGCTGTCAGCGGGGCTGGCATTGACGGACCCGTAAACGATGGCTGAGCCGCCTAGCAGGAGCGACAGCAGGGCAAGCTGGACGAGCAGGCGACGCCGGCTGCCCGCGCGGAAATGCGCCAACTCGTACTGCAAGAGCTGGTGTTCAGGCTGCGCCCATGGCGGAAGCAGCCAGTTGCTAAGCTTGCGCATTGGAACCCATCAACTGGCCGATCGTCGCATCAAGCCGATCTAACTCGTGTTGGCATTCTTGGCTGGACAAAGCCACAGTCTGATTGCCGCGGATGTAATGAATATATGCCTGCGGCAAGCGCGCTAGACCAAACTTCTGCCGTACTGCCGCCGCGTATATGCCCATCTGCAGGTGAAATCGTCTGGCATGCCAACTGTGACTGCCGTCTAGCACGTCGCTTGTTTTGTAGTCGATGATAGCCCATGAGCCGTCCGCGCGCTGCAGCAGGACATCCAGCACGCCGTGCACAACGCGCTCGCCCAGCCGGAACATGAATGGCAATTCCGCGTAGAGCGGGCGATCGGCGGCGCGGGCGCTCGCTATCATGCGATAAACCTCGCTTTCCGAAAACGAGGCGAGCAATTCGCGCGCTTCGTCGGCCGCCCAGCGCAGAGCCTGCGCATCCGTCAATCCCTGCTCCCATGCGATGGCGGCGATCATTTCGTCGCTCGCGCCGCTGGCCGGGTCGAAGTTCGAGTAGCGCAAAATCTCGTGGGCGATCCGCCCAATTGTTCGCGGCGATGGCGGACCCAGCGCCTCCCCGCTGTCCGCATCAGCTTCGGCGCGCCCGCTGAATGCGCCGGCCTGAAAACGGCGCCCGAGCTCATCGCGCTCCTCGACTGAGCCGTGACGGTAGACGCCCAATTCCACCAGTTGCGTGACTGTGATATGGCTTGGCTTTGGCGCCTCGAATGGCGGCAGCGGTTGCAAGAGCGGCGGCGACAGCGGCGGATAGTCGTCGGCTCCTAGGGCCGAATCCCAGAGGCTCCCGTCGTTTTCGGCGAATCTGTAGATTTCACCGGCGGATAGCGGTGATGACGGCGTGATTATGCGAATATCGTGGCATGCGAATCGGCGCAGCTGCCCGCGCTCGCCCGTTCCCGGCTGGATCTCGCCAAGATTGAGGGCGGTCACAATCATGTTCAACCAGCCGCGCGCCGTCCAATTGCCTTGCCTTTTCCGCTTTAGGGAACCGCTGATGAAGAGATAATCCTGCGCTCGCGTCGCCGCAACATAGAGCAGGCGCTTGCGCTCCGCTGCTTCCTTCTGCGCCTGCAGCTTCAAAGCGCGTCGGTGGGCGTAGCCATTTACGTATTCCTGCGTTTCGTCGTTGTAAACGCGGCAGCTAAGCCCCGTCTCAGGATCGGCGAGCAGGGTTGGCGCGCCCCCGGCGCCGCGCTCCCAGGACGCGTCAGCCAGGATGACCATGGGAAACTCCAAACCCTTGCTGGCGTGAACGGTCATCAGCCGCAGGTTGTCGCCCGTCTGCAGCAGGGCTTCGCCTTCGCGCGCTTCCCGCGATGAAAGATCCGCCAGATAACGGGAGAATTTACCCAAGGTGATCCTGCCGCTGACATCGGCCAGCTGCAGCAGCTTCTCTACATTTCCGCGTCGGCGGGCGCCATCGGGCAAGCCGGTCAGGATGGCCAGATAGTTTGTCTTCGTGAGCGCCCGTCGAATCAACTCGGAGATTGTCACCGTGCCGGCTAGCCGACGCAGTTCGTTTAGGGTTTGCCTGGCATGCTGGATAAGCGGCCGATCTGCGGTCCGTATCGCCGGAAGCGCCCTCTCGTCAGCCGCTTCCAATGCTTGCCAAAGCGGCAAGGGTTCAGCATCGGCGCCATCGTCTTCCGCTAGGGCGCGCAGGGCGAAGAGCAAGTCATCGCTGAAGCAGAACATGGGCGAGCGCAATGCCGTCGCCAGGGACAGGCTGTCGGCTGCATTGTGCAGAAAGCGCAGCAAATCGAGCATATCCCAGACTTCCTGCCGGTCGTAGTAGCCGCGCCCGGCGACCGTCAGATAGGGAATCCCCTGCGCCTTGAAGACGTCTTCATACAGCGTCAGCTTGCTCGTCGACTGAAATAAGACTGCGATATCGCCATACTTTATGGCGCGGGTCAGTTTTTCGTCCTTGTCATACACCGGTCGTTTACCCTCGATCAAGCGCTTGATATGCCGCGCGATTTCATAAGCTTCCCAGCGGCGCATATCGTCGGCGGAAGGCGCTTGGCTCTCGCCCGAGCCGCCAAGCGCATGATCGTCGGGATCGTCGTCGGCGGGCGGCGCGAGCAACTGCAATTCAATCGCGGGCATGGATGGCGGCTTTTCGCGATTGGCGCTCATTGACTGGTCGAAGGCGACTTCGAAACTTGGGGCATTGTGGCTGTCGTCGCTGCGCAGGATTTTCTCGAAGAGCGCGTTCAATTGCTGAACGAGCGGGCGATGCGCGCGAAAAGATCTAGAAAGCGGCAGCTCGCAGCCTGTTTCGAGCGTCGAGATCTGGTCGCGTACGCGATTGAAAACGCTGACATCCGCGCCGCGGAATTGATAAATGCTCTGCTTGGGATCGCCGACGAGGAAGAGCGAGCCGCCACGCCGCAGGTCGGCCAGCGAACGGATGATTTTCCATTGCGCCGCATTGCTGTCTTGAAACTCATCGACCAGCAGGTGCTTGAATTCGACGCCGCGGTATCGGTTTTGGACGGCTGGATCCTCTAACAGTTGCGCTGTTCGTTGCTCCAGGTCATCGAAGTCCAGTTGGGCGCGCGCTCGTTTCCGCTCGCGATATTTCGTTCTCACAAGCTGCACGAGCTCGTGCCAGAGCGGAAGAAGGCCGGCTGTCGCGCGGTCAAGCGTCGAGGGCGGTTCGCCAACCGACTGCAGCGCGGCATCGATTTGAAGGCGCAATTGGCGCAGGCAGTGCGCGGCGCGCGCTTTTGCTTCAGCCCCACCCCAGGCACTTGCCGAGCCTATGTTGCCAACAGCGCCATTTTTGTAGCATTCCTCCAATAACTGAACGACGGACACAGCATTGTCGAACCCGGAAATGTCGCCAAGATAGCGCTTGTATTGCTCGTATAGCGCTCCGAGCCGGTCGCGACCTGGAACGTCTGGCAGAGTTTCAAACTCCCGAAATTCATCGCCGTTCAGAAGTTCGTGACGCGCGCGCAGCACATCGTCGCGCCAGCCCTGTTCCCATGTCTGAAATACCGCGTCAGCGTCAGTCGGCGGGGGCGGGTATTGCGAATTGATCAAGCCCGCCTGTTTGAGGGCGCGCTCAATCATAAAACCGTCGTACTCAGCGAACAGACTCGATAGCGGCGCTTCAAGCGTCGCCAGCACATCGTCGACCGTGTCGTCGAGGAGGATGGCGGCTTCGTTTTCGTCCAGCACCTCAAACATCGGATCGACGCTGGCTTGCGCAGCGTTCGCTCGCAGAATGTCCGCGCAGAGGCCGTGAATCGTGTCGATGCGCGCTCGATCAAGCTGCGCCAGATGACGCGCCCAAGGATCGCCATCGGGCAGCTTCAGGCGCCGCTCCAATTCTTCCCGCAGGCGATGGCGCATCTCGTAAGCCGCTTCCCGCGTGAAGGTAATCGCAACGATGGAATAGATGCGCCACTCGCGGTTGTCATGCAGCAGTTGCAGGAAGCGTTCGATGAGGACACGCGTCTTGCCCGTGCCCGCGCCCGCCACCACAAGCAGATTCTTGTCGCTGATGTGGATGGCATCGCATTGTTCGCCGGTCGGCTGCACGACGATTTCCCTCATCGCTATCAAGCCCGCGGCAGCGTCTTGTGCCGGTTGGTGACGCGCTGGCGGCAAAAACGGGCGTATTCACAGTAGCTCACGCATTTGCCCGCCTCGAGTTTGCTGGCCTGCGCGGGGAACTGTCCCAGCCGACCCTGTTGTACATTGCGAGCGATGTGCAGCCGAGCCGCTTCCAGAGCCGCCTTATCGTCTTCGCCATCGGCGGAATAGACGCCGGTTGGTTTCAGATTGCGCAGGCGCCAGAACAAGCCGCCGGTCAAGCGCGCTTCGCTTTGGCTGTGCCTTTCCGCCCAGTCCATTGCCTGCGCGTAGATGAACATCTGAAAGTCGCGGCCGATTTCCATTTGGCGCCGGCTGATAGCGCCGCTCCCCGTTTTGTAATCGACGAGGACCAAATCATCATCCGCCCAATCGATACGATCGATTTTGCCGGATACGCGCAGCGCCGCCATATCGCCGGGCATCTCGATTCGGGCGTCGTCGAAGCGCCGCTCCAGCATCCTCACTTGACGCCGTTCGCCGAAGCGACCGAGCGGGCTATCGTCCGAAAAGTCCAACTGGATGAGGGCGGCCAAGCGCTTGCGCAGCAGCTTGGCTTCTTCGTCCCAAGTCGCGCCCGCCCGAAAGCCGAAGTCTTGCGGCGCGTCCCGCAGCATGGCCGGCGCCAACTCATCGAATATGGAAAGCGCCGCTTCCTGGTTGCCCTCATGTATTTCGAGGCTGCTTATTCTGATTCGACGATAGGTCGCTTCCAGGATGCTGTGAACCAGTTGACCCAGCTGCAAGGCGTCGATGCCGGCTTCCGGCTCTTCGACCGCATCCAGCTTCAGGATGCGCTTGGCGAAAAAGCGAAAGCCGCAAAGTCCGTAGTCCTTCAGCTGCGTGGCGCTCCAGACGCGCTCGCTCCCGAGCTGACGCGCAACGGCGCCAAGCAGGAGCGGATGCGAAAGGACGCCGCTGTATTGATCGAACGGCGAAAAAGAAAGACGTCCGCGCTCTACTCGACGACCCGCAACGACGCGCCGCCACTGAGCGGCATATTCCGCTTGCCGCCCAATCCAGGCGCGCATCCGCAGCGCGGTAGCCACCCTAGCCGGGTCGCTCGCGTTCAGTTGATCGGCGACAGCCAACAGCAGCTCCTCGCCATTGGCGGCGTCCTGCGGGTTTAGGACCGAGCCAAGCGGCCGTGTCACAACAGGCTGATTGGGAAAGACTCGCGTCACTGCGCGCCAAAGATGACTTTCAAGCCAGACCTTGCCGCCTTGAAAGGTCGGGCGCGACAAAATCAGCGACTCCCTCGGCAGGCTGATTAACTCATAAAACAAGCCTTGATCATCATTGCGCTCGGATTGCGTCGCCAGCGGAAGGCCGCGCGCCTTGAGGCTTTCGCGCTCTGAATCGAGAAATAGCGGCTCTTCCGATATCTCAGCGGGAAAGAGGCTTTCAGCCAGCCCGAGTATGTATACATGATTGTGGGGCAAACCACGCGCTGCGGCCGCGGTCGTCACCAGAATCTGCCCGGCGCGCGCGCTGCGGCCGGCGTCGATGGTAGCAGCCTGCAAAGCCTGCGCGAGATCCGAATAGAAGCGATTCCACTCCGTCTCGGGAGGGGTCCCGAAGGTCGCGCGCAGCACATCGTCGCTCGACAGAAGTTGACGCAGAACGCGCAGTAGGCTCAACAGCGCATTGACATCGCGCCGCCGGTCGGAGTCGAGGTCATCTTCAATGCTGCGGGCGCGCTCGAAAATGCGCAGCGAGAAGTCATTCACGGCTTTGCGCGATTCGGGAATCGGGCGGCCAGACCGCGAATCGGCGCCGATCAAGCGCTCAAGCCACTGGATATAGGTGAGGGCATCGGCGCGCTCCGGCGGCCTAACAGCCTGGAAGAAAGCGGTCAGCCGCGCAGCCAACTCATCGATCTGCGCCCTTGTCATTAGCGTGGGCTGCCGGTCATCGCCCTCCGCTTCGGCCAGTTGCCCGCCGAGCTCGAGGACTTCCAGCCAAGCCGCGAGGTCGCCGCCGAGGAAGCGCTGCTCGGCGCTGCGCCTGTCGAGCAGGTTTATCATTTCCGCGCTCATGCCCGCGTCAATATACGGCGAACGCAGGACTTCCAGCAGGTCGCGCCGGCGGAAATCGGGCGCGAGCGCCAGCAAGTCAATGACTGCGGCAATTGCAGGCACGGTATGGAGGGCGCGCTCCTGGTGCAGGCAGAGGGGCAGTTCGTATTCGTCGCGTCCACTGTCGAAATAAGGCGCGTAAAGATTCCAATCGCGAAGCGCTATCAGAATATCGTCCGGTCGAACACCGGCGAGCAGTTGGCGCTTGATCGCGCGCAGAACGCTTTTGGTTTCCTCGGCCGGGTTGGGCAGGGCTAACAGGTGAATGGCCTCACTGCTTGACGCCGGCGGCTCGTCGCGGAAGATCGTTCGGCCGAGATGATCTAAATCCTTATGGCGTTCGCCGGGCGCGCGCCCGATGGTCTGATGCTCAAGGCGCAAACCCGCGCCGCCAAAGGCGCTCTGCAGTCGCTCGCGAGCCAGAGCGCTGCGTTGCGGCAACGAGTTGGCGCTCGCCTCCGGCACATCCGTCAGCGTGATATGAAGGTCTTCGATCGCGCGCGCAAGCTCGGCGAGCATTTGCGCCTGGACGAGCGTAAACTGGTCATAGCCATCGACCAGCAGCAGGTCGACCTCGAGGGCAATATCGCGCCGCTCGCGCAGTGTCGCCAAGGCCAGCCAGCCTTCGCCCTCCACATCGGCCAATCCGCTGTCTGTGAGCAAGTCTTGATAGCGGCGGTATATCCTGGCGATCTCGCGCTCTTTTTTGCCGTCTGCCGCAGCGGCGAAGCGCTCGACCTCTACTCTCGCCTGCTTCAATTCGTCAATCAGCGCGGCCAAGATTGTGATGAAGCCGCGGGTATCGGCGATGCGGCGGAAGTACCCGAGCTGACCCTCAGCCAACATCTGCGCCAGCAATCGACGCAGCAGCGCGCCGCGCGCAATGCCGTCCAGCCGCCTGACGGGCGCGCCCGCCATCTTGAGCAGGCGCGCGTTAAGCGTATAAAAGTTGAAGAATTCGATATTGAAGAAGGGGGAATCGGTCTCGTCCCCCTCGATCAGTCGCTGCCGAATGCTGAGCGCCTGCCGGCGGGTCGCCGTCAGCACCCATATTCGCGGCAATCCGTCAGGCCCTCTTCATATGAAATCGCGCAAGAGCGCCAGGGCGCGCTCAGTCTTTCCGACACCGAAGGGCGCCAAATGCAGGATCTGCGCCAAGCGATTCTCCTAGCGATAGAGCAGGTTCACGACCTGCTGAACGGTCGCCGCGTCCAAGCGGCTCTGAGCGAAATAGCTGTCTTGCAGGCTGTGAATGAGTCGGCTGGCGTAGACCGCCGGGACGGCCGGCTCCTTTAAACTGAACACAACATCGGGCGCGTCGCGCAGAAAAACGACGGCGGCGTAGACGGGCACGGACCTCAGTTGAAAGTCGTTCAAGTATTCTTTCAGCTTCAAGGCGTCATTTACAGCGTCACGCGTGGGATTCCAACGGAGCGGGCGCCAGCTCCCCCTACGCGCGCGCCGCAGCCATTGCCCCTTCTCGTTGTAAAACTCGCCTTTGCGCCGCGTGATCCGCAGCACTAGAACACCGTGTTGGCTCACGAGCGCCGCGTCAATATAGCCGATCGAGCGCTTGCTGATATTGCGTATGTAGACGAAACGGCGGTCGAGCTCGGTGGCGAGACGCTCGCCAAGCTGCCAAGCGAGGGCGTTGTCCGTCTTCCAGGTGACCGCGCGCAGCGCCATGAGCAGGGAGACGCCGGCGAGGCCCGCCCCGAGCGACAGCATCGCCTTGCGCGTAAAGTCGTAGATTGCATAGCCGCGATTAAAGGGCACGACGAGGCTGAAGACGTGCAAGGCAATCCCCGTCACAGCCAGCGCCGCGCCCAATAGGAAGACGGCCGCGGCGGCCAGCAGGAAATCGCGCGAACGTCGGTTCAGCCGGCGCGTGGGGGCGACATTCTGCATCGCTGACAAATTGCCTGCTTTGCTTGCTTGACACTTACCTATGATGATAGCCCATCTCTTGCGGCTTGCAATCTGCGCTGTCCTTCGAGCGCGGGCGTTTCGGACCTTGACTATAATCAAGCGGTAGAGCGGCAAGGGTTGCCGCCTCTGTTTGACTGAGGCGGCTCGACGCCAAATAGCGCTTGTATTTGACCTGGCGCGCCGCTGTGGGATCGCGATGAATAACGTGCCGCGTGAAGCGAATGACGAGGTGAACGCCAACCTTGGTGATGTTCACCGCTTCGGCCGGGCGAGCGAATCGCTCTTTCGGCGTTTGTATCGCGGGCTGAGCCAGCGGCAGCAGCTCGAAACTGAACTGGGGCGACAGCGCGAAATCGCTCAGCGCCAGACCACGGAAAGCGCCACGCTGCGGCGGCGAGTGCAACGATTGGAAAGTGAAAGCCGGCAGCGCCGTACTGAATTGGAGCATCTAACGCGTGTATTCAGCAGCCTGGATGAAGGCATCATCGTACAGGATGTGAACGGCAAAGTGACGATGATGAATCAGGCGGCGCAGGATATGCTGGGCGGGAAGCGCGCCTTTTGGGATAGCGCGCTCGGCACGCTCTTCGAGCAGTACCGCGATGTAAGGGATGCGGCGGCCGAATTGACGCCCTTGGGCGAATCGGTCGAGTTGCCGCTGAACAACCGCGTCGCGCGCGCGCAGTTGATCGCCATCGGCGACGAGTCGAATCGGCGCATTGGCACCGTGGTCATTCTGCGCGATGTGACCTATGACGCGCTGGCTGAGCGTCTGAAAGACGGTTTTGTGGCGCATATCGCGCGCGACCTGGAAAAGCCTGTCGGCGTGATCAAACTGGCGAGCGAATTGCTGAGCGCGCTGCCGGAAGATTCCGCGGTCAACCAGCGGCTGCTGGAGAAGCTGCTGCGCAATGTTGACCTTCTTGATCAGCTCGCGCTCGAATTGGTCGATATCTCACGTCTTCGCGCCGGCGTCTTCGATGTCAGACGGGCGCCGGTTTCTGTCGAGACCGCGATCTGGTCGGTGGTCAATGGCATTGATGCCGAAGTCAAAAGCCGCGGCATTGATCTACTGGTGATGACGCGCGGCTTGCGCGGCGTGCAAGTCCGCGGCGATGATACGCGTTTGCAGTGGGCGCTGGGCCACCTGATTCGCAATGGCGCCGTCTACAACCGGGAAGGCGGTTATGTGGCGGTGGCGGCGCGCGTGGAGCCACGCGACGCCAAGCCCTACGCGCTCATCAGCGTCAGCGACAATGGTTTTGGCATCGGGCAAGAAGATCTGCCGCATGTTTTCGATCGCTTCTATCGCGGCAGAGCCAGCGAAGGAGCAGCCCAGCCGCCGGGCTTGGGCCAGGGCTTGTACGTATCGCGCGCGATCTGCCAAGCGCATGGCGGCTTTCTGGACGTGCAGAGTCAGTTGAAGGTGGGTAGCATATTCACAATGGGGATTCCAGTGCCGCCGCAGGCCGCCAACGCCGCCTAGCTTTCCCGCGTACGCCGAAGGCCAAGGACGCGGACTGGATCGCCCGCTCGTTGGCAGCGCTCCTTGGAAGCCGGCCCATGCCTTATTTGATCGACGGTCACAATCTCATCGCCAGCCTGCCGGGCAGCAGCCTTGATGACCCCGACGATGAGGCAAAACTGGTTATCAGGCTGCGCGGCTTTGTCGCGCGCCGCCGGAATCAATGCACCGTAGTTTTTGACGGCGGCCTGCCGGGCGGATTTTCGGCGATGTCGAATAAGTCGGTCAAAGTAATCTTCGCCGCCGACCAGCGCAGCAGCGCCGATCGGGTCATCCAAAGGCGGATTCGCCGGACGCCTGATCCAGCCAATTGGACACTCGTCTCGTCCGACAATGAGCTGCGGCAAGTTGCAAGCAGCCGAGGCATGCGGCAAATGAAATCAGCCGAATTCGCGCGCCTCATGCAGTCGGGCGGGAGCGATCTAGCCGAGCCAGGCGAAGAGATCAACCCCGTAATCCCGGATGATGAACTTGACCACTGGCTCCGCGTCTTCGGCGCCGACGGGGAAGGCGAGCCAGATGACGAAAACTCGTGACGGCTAATGGCGCAGGCGACGCGGTGTCGAGCGCGGCGCCGCCACTTTCGGCGCTAGATTTCGGCTTTACGCGCGTGCCCATTCTGGAGTAATATGATGAGGGCATTCGGGGCGTGGCGCAGCCCGGTAGCGCGCACGGTTTGGGTCCGTGAGGTCCCCGGTTCGAATCCGGGCGCCCCGACTTGAAACAGCGCGGGTATGGTGTAATGGTAGCACTCCACCCTTCCAAGGTGTCAGTACGGGTTC
>JAPOYS010000065.1 GCA_026706455.1 Chloroflexota bacterium
CCCAGAACAACCTGTTTACAAAACAGGTGCTCTGCCAATTGAGCTATGGTGGCGGGACTGCAAAAGTCTACCACGCCGGCAGAGCGCCCTCAAGGTTCGCTTCCCTAATTGAGTAACGCCCGCCATTGTACGACGCGGCGACGGCAAATGTCAAGAGGCGCTGCCGCGTCAGTCGGCCGCATCCGGCGCGAGGAAACCGGGCTGCTCCCAAGCCGGGTCCGGATACTGGTAGAAGCCGCGCCCGCTCTTCAGGCCCAAGTCGCCCCGCTCCACCCTTTCGGTCAGAATCGGCTTCGGCAAGTCGTCCGGGTCGCCGCTTTCAGCTGCATATCTCCGCTCGATATCGAGAATCACGTCCAATCCGATGCGATCCATCTGGGCGAAAGGCGGCGGTTTCTCGCGCCCGAACTTGATCATCCAGGCGCGGTCGATGTCCTCAATGCTGGCAACGCCGCTATCAGCCACGCGCATCGCCTCCTTCTTGACCGCCCGCCAGACCCGGTTGAAAACAAATCCAGTGCTCTCTTTTTGTACGCGCAAGGGCAGAATTCTGAGGGCGCGCGCGAAAGCCACCAACGCATCGAGCGCCTCCGGTCGCGTGCAGCTGCCGCCGCCGATCTCAACCATGGGGCTGTCCCAGACCGGCAGGTAAAAGTGCAAATTGGCGACAAGCTCAGGGCGCTCGGTCGCGCCTTCCAGCGCGCTGACGCGGATTGAGGAACTATTGGTGGCAATGATGGCCTGCGCCGGCAGCAGGCGATCCAGCTGCGCAAAGACTTCCCGCTTGAGCGCAATCCGCTCGGGCACGGCTTCGATCGCCAGGTCGGCCTCGCGCAGCGCGCTTGCCAAATCTGTCACGTATCGGATCTTATCGAAAATCGCGGCTGCTGCCACCTTGTCCAATTCGCCCAATGCGACCCAATCCAGGACTTGCTGTCGCTGCCAATTCTCGGCATCGGCCAGCGCCTCGTCGTTCAGATCGTAGAGCGCCGCTGGAAAACCGCAGCGAGCCGCCTGAAGTGAAATCTGGCGCCCCATTGTGCCGGCGCCGATCAAAGCTACGCGCCGGACTCGCATGCCGCCTCCATCTTCGCATTTTGCAAGGTCCGCGCGGAGAACTCGTCGATCAATTTCTTAAGAGCGGCGTAACGCTTGTCGCGCTCGATCAACAGCGCGTCACGCTCGTCTTCGCTGTATTCATAGAAGCCGGCTAAGGATTTGACGCCATGGCGGCCCGAATCCACGATGTCTTGCAGCGCTGGCGGCGGCGCCCAGCCCGCGCCCAATTCCGGCGCCAAGACCTCAAAAATGTTGGCGTACACATCCAAGCCCGCCATATCGGCAATGGCAAAGGGACCGTAAAAGGGAAGGCGGAAACCAAAGCAACTGCGCACCACCTCGTCCACTTCGGCCGGCGTCGCCAGCCCCTCCTCGACGCAAGCCACGGCTTCGCGAAAGAGCGCGAATTGAATCCGATTGGCGACAAAGCCGGGACCGCTAGCCACCGTCGCGGGCCGCTTGCCAATCGCCAGCAGGAAGTCGCGCGCGATTTGCACAACGCGAGACGTGGTATGCGCCGATGGAATGACTTCGACGCCCGGCGTCCACTCTGGCGGATTGAACCAGTGCATGCCCAGAAAACGATTCTTGCGCTCGACGAAAGCCGCCAAGTCATCAATCGGCAGCGAAGATGTATTGCTGGCGATGATCGCCTCAGCTGGCGCATCCGCGCCGCAGGCGGCCAGCACAGCGCGTTTGACTTCGATGCGCTCGGGAACCGCTTCCAACACCAGGTCGGCCGCCTGTACGGCGTCGCTTATGTTTTCCGCCGCTCGCACGGAGCGCGCCCGTTCGAGAGCCGATTCCGGCAGCAGCCCAGCGTCAACGTGCCCGCGAACGCGTGCCATCAGCCGCGCTATCGCTTGGAGCGAAAGTTGCGGGCTCGCGTCCACGAGCATGACGTCAAGCCCGTTAAGCGCGAAACACTCGGCAACGCCTAGTCCCATTGTGCCGGCGCCGATGACCGCCGCGCGCTGCGGAATTGCTACGTTATTCATAGGCGCTAATCAGATTTAAAAGATCCAATAATTGATCATCTTTTGCGAACAACCAAGCCGTCGCAGCCAGAATTAGTAAGGGCGACCCGCTGCGGTCGCCCGTTTCGATGTGAGAAACAATTTACGGCTGATATAGGTGGCGCGAAAGACCCCGATTGGAGTCTCCCGCTCTACTCTAGCGTCAAGTATTCAACTGTATGCCGACGGCGGCCGACAGGACCTAGCGGCGCCAGCCCGGGCGACGCCCACGCCGACGACCATCCGTCAACATCATTTCCGCGCTGCTGAACTGCGCCTCATACGAGTAGGCTTGCATCTGCGCGGCTTGATAACCGGCCGCCACGACGGCGCCGCAACCCAGGCTCGGATTATTGAGGCAAGTCAATACATCCCGGCCCGGCGCCGTAGTCGTGAGAACCACCTGCGTCCGCTCGCCGTAGGAGAAATACTGCTCAAGCTCGCGCTCAGCGGCCATGCCTTCGTAATACAGCGCGCCGCCGTCGCCTTCGACGAACATCCGCGTCTGCGACATCGCGAAGCGCTCGCGATAGCTCTGCTGCATCTGCCGCTCGCTGGTCACGATCACGCTCCACTGCGGCTGATTGCGCAGGCGTTCAAGCTCGGCTTTCGTCGCCTGCAAAGCCTGATCGGCCGCCAGATACTGCTCATTGCGCTGTGCCAAGGCGCGCATGGACGCGGCCCAGCGATGCTTCAGCTCATCCTGCATACGATGCAAAGCCACAATCCTGGTCTTGGCTTTGGCGAGTTGATGCTGGGTTTGACCCACGGCGCGCGCCAAATCGCCGACCACAGACTTGACATTCGACAACTCGCTCTGGCTGGCGGCCAACTCGCTTTGCGTGCTGGCCAGTTCGTGCTGCGTCTTGCCAAGCTCGTATTGGCTGGCGGCAAGCGCCTCGTTCGCCGCCGACAGTTCGCCCATCAGGTTCTTCACGCCGCCGAAGACCAGCACCGCAATGATAGCGAACGTGATGAGCAAGCCGAGAATCCGCGACCAGAACGGAGACCTGCCCTCTACTCTTCCTACACGCTTCATTTCGACCTCCTTCTAATAAGCATCTGTTCCGGCAAACTGACCATTTTCTGGGCAGTTTACTTCGCTACAGCCCTAGTGTATCGCATCTGTTTCAATTATGCCAACATTTGTCCCTTTGCGAATCGCCAGTTTTACTTCGCCGATCGCCTTGGTAACTTCAATATCGCGCGGGCAGGCTGGCGTGCAGTTGAAAATCGTGCGGCAGCGCCAAACGCCATTGGGTTCGCTCAAGATGTCCAGGCGCTCCTGCCCCGCCCGGTCGCGCGTATCGAAGATGAAGCGGTGCGCGCCCACGATAGCGGCTGGACCGACGTATTGACCGTTCGCCCAGAAGCTCGGGCAGGCGGTCGTGCAGCAGGCGCATAGGATGCACTTGGTTGTATCGTCGAATTGCTGGCGGTCCCCTTGTGTTTGCAGCCGCTCGCGCCCGTCTTCCGGCAAGGAATCATCGTTGACAAAGTAGGGCATCACACGCTTGTAGTGATCAAAAAATGGCTCCATGTCTACGATCAAGTCCTTGATGACGGGCAATCCCAGAATCGGCTCCACCTGAATCTTCTCGCCCAGGTCGCGGATCAGAATCTTGCAAGCCAGTCGATTGACGCCGTTGATGCGCATGGCATCGGAACCGCAGACGCCGTGCGCGCAAGAGCGCCGCAGCGACAGCGTGCCGTCCTGCTCCCACTTGATGCGATGCAGCATCTCCAGGACGCGGTCGGTCGGGTCGACATCGGGCAGCGCAAACTCCTGCCAATAGGGCTTTTCTTTGCCCGGCGCCTCCGGGTTCTGCCGCCTGATTCTGAAGGTTACATCCATTGGTTCGCATCCAGTCTACATGCGGATAAGCATGATAAGCGCCACGGCATAGATTGAGACGGCAATACATGCCGCAAAGATGACACGGTCTACATTTGACAAGGACTTTATGAAGTATTCGATTTTCACCGCTTCGATAAGCAACGCTCCGGCGACCTTCAGAAATACGAGTTTAATATGCAGGTAGACGTAACGAAGAAGCAAGCCGATAAATCGAACTTGCAAAAGGAAGAGTCTCGCGGTCCATCTAACCATCATATCAGTCTGCGCATCATCCGCCAGCGCGCAATAAGTGGTCATAAGATGATTTCAGTGTGCCTAGCGCAGCCGCTTTCTGCCGTCGGATTGTGGCGCTGGCGTCCATGCCCCCTAGTTTCCCCAATTTTCGCCTATCTGTCAATTCTGCCGCCTAATAGACCCGCTCCACCGGGCGGAACTTCTGCTGCTCCTCCGGCACGCCAGCCTCGATCTCCTCGGCCCAAAGCGACAAATCGACTTGCTTGTCGAAATGGGCGTCGTACGCTGGGTCGCTCCACTCGCCCTTCTGGTAAATCAGGGAATGCGCCAGCCAATTTTCGTCATCGCGTTTCTTGAAGTCCTCACGGCTGTGGGCGCCGCGGCTCTCCTTGCGCTCGATCGCCGTCCGCGCCGTGACGTCGGCCAAATCCAGCAAGCAGCCCAACTCCCACGCTTCCATCAGATCGGTATTAAAAATGCGCGACTTGTCATCTATGTGCAGGTCCTTATAGAAACGCTCGCGCAATTCCGCCAGGTCGTCAATGCCTTGCAGCAAGGTTGCCTCCGTGCGGAAGACGCCGACATTGTCCATCATTGTCGCTTGCATCAACTGACGCAGTTCGCCGGGGCGCGACTTGCCGCTGCCATTGCGGATGCGTTCAAATTCGGCTTCTATCTCCGCGCCAGCGTCAGATGGCAAGGGCGCCCAATCCGACCCTCTGGCGAATTCCGCCGCCTTCATGCCGCCGCGCCGCCCAAAGACGACCAGGTCAACCAGCGAATTGGTGCCCAGCCGGTTGGCGCCGTGCACACTGACGCAGGCTGTTTCGCCGGCGGCGTAGGCGCCCGGCATCACCGTTCCAGCGGCGTCAATCACTACTTCGGCGTCGATGTTCGTCGGGATGCCGCCCATCGCGTAATGCGCAGTCGGTTGCACCGGCATCGGCTCTTTGACTGGATCGACGCCCAAATAGGTGCGACAGAAGTCCAGGATATCCGGCAGTTTGCGCTCGATGGTTTCGTCGTCGATGAAGTCCTTCTGATCCCGCCCTTCTTCCGCGAAGTAGCGGTTGACCGTCTGCGGGCGCACGTCCAGATGCATGTAGCCGCGATTCTTGATGCTGCGGCCCGCGCGCGTTTCGAGATAAATAGCGCGGCTGACCACATCGCGGCTCGCCAGATCCTTGGCGCTGGGGGCATAGCGTTCCATGAAGCGCTCGCCCACGCTATTGATCAGCACACCGCCTTCGCCGCGCACGCCCTCGGTGATCAAGATGCCCATTCGGTATATCCCGGTCGGGTGAAACTGAAAGAACTCCATATCCTGCAGGGGCAGGCCGCGCCGCAGGGCAATCGCCGCCCCGTCGCCGGTCAGCGAATGCGCGTTGCTCGTCACGGACCAGCAGCGCCCCCAGCCGCCCGAAGCGAAGAAACTTGCTTTGCCATGGAAGATGTGAAACTCGCCCGTGCCCAGTTCAATGGCGACCACGCCGGCGACGGCGCCGTCAACGACGATCATATCCACCACTTGAAACTCATCAAAGAAATTGACTTCGTTCTTTATGCACTGCTGATAGAGCGTCTGCAAGATCATGTGCCCGGTGCGGTCGGCCGCGTGGCAGGCGCGCCGCACGAGCTCCTCGCCGAAGTTGCGCGTATGCCCGCCAAAGCGCCGTTGACTGATGCGCTTCTCCGAGGTGCGATCGAAGGGCAAGCCCATGTGCTCCAGCTCAATCACGGCTTCGACGGCGTTCTCCGCCAGGATCTTCGCCGCGTGCTGATCGGTCAGATAATCGCCGCCCTTGACCGTATCGTAGGTGTGGTAGATCGGCTTGTCCTCGTCCAGGTTGCCCAGCGCCGCGCCGATGCCGCCTTGCGCCGTGCCGGTATGACTGCGGGTCGGGTAAAGTTTGCTGACGACCGCGACATCAGCGCCGCCCTTGCTGGCGTAGAGCGCCGCCATGAGTCCGGCGCCGCCGGCCCCGATGATAATCACATCGTGCTTATGAATTTGCATTCAGCCCCCACTAGGCGGGCGACACTGGGTGCGCCCCTACTGGTCTTCATTAAGAAAGGCTTGCAGCTCCGGCGGCAGCTCTTCGCCGCGAAGCTCGTAGATCTCCGCGGTCGCCGCCATCGCCTCGTTGATGATATCTTTCTCGAGCGGCACAAAGAGCGCCGCCGCCCCCACCGCCAGCAAGACCGCCGCCATCACGGTGCAGAGAGCTACCGATGTCCGCCGCGCGAAGGGGCTGAAACTCGTATAATCCGTCAAGACGTAACGCAAGCCGTTGAAGCCGTGCAGGGTCACCAGCACCAGCAGGAACAGATCATAGACGCGCCAGATGAAGACGCCGCCAGCCGCATAGCTCCAACGGTGATAAACAAATTCGACCGCGCTGGGCACGGCGCCGATTGTCCCATTGCTCGACATGGTGCCGGCGACCGTCTGCGCCGCTGTGATATCGAAGACGCCCTGCACCACATGCATCAGCGCCAAGTGGCCAAAGACCAGCGGCACAATCGCGATCCCGCTCAGGCGCATGAAGGACCACCAGAAGCGCTCGACCGGGCTCGCCTGCGGAGCTTTGCCGGGTCCCCCGCCGTCGCCGCTGATCAAGCTGTAGACCGCCGCCAGCACAATCGCCGCCGCCAAAACGCCAACGAAACCGGCGATGAAGGGCAGCTGCTCGAGTATTGAGAAGACGACCACATCCATCATCCGGTCGCCGGCGATGGCCGCTTCCGTGACATAGAAGTCTACTACGTGTGAAAGCATGCCCAGGAAAACCGGCGCCAGCACCAGCAGGGTCAAGACGAGCACCGCCATCGCCGCCTGCGCTTGGTGCCGCCACAGCGCGGGCCTCCAATCGAATATGGCGATGCGAATGCCATTGAAGGCGTGGTAGACCACCGCGAAGACCAAGCCAAATTCGCCAATCGTGAACAGGGGCGATTGGTAAGCGGCGATCGCTTTGACGTACAAATCCGGATAAAAGACCGCCCAGGAAGTGTCGATCACATGCAGCGCCAAGAACAACACGACGCCGACGCCAGTCAGGCGGTGCAGCACCCAACTCCACTGCCCGATCGCGCCGCGATAGCGCAAGGTCTCTCTGACGGTTAGCACTAGCGAAGTCAAGCGATTCCCTTTCGCAGCCAGAGGCGCAACGATTCGCAGAAGGCTTGAGCCTATATCGAATGACGCCGCTCATTATAACACGCGCGATTGTCTGCGAAAGGGCAAGAGAGCGAGCGCTATCACACCCGCGCCGAATGGTGGTAGAATGCCGGCATGCTAATTTTGACACAGGAGAAGGACGCATTCGATGGATGATTTCGCCGCGCTGATGGAAGGCCTGCATGGCTTCAGTTTCGCGCTAGGCTTGGGGCTTGGCTTGGTCGGCGGCTTCGTATTCGCCATGTTGACGTATCGTTTCTACGGCCGGAACTTCCGCGCCACCTTCGACCGCCTCTCGGATGAGATGAAGGCGGCTTTCAAGGGCCTCGCCTCGGAAGCCTTGGCCAGCAGTCAACAAGAGCTAGTTTCTCTTGCCGACCGCGAACTGGGGAAAAAGACCGTACAGCACAGCACCGAACTCGAATCGAAAAAGGAACTCATCGACTCCACCCTGGAGCACATGTCCGAAACCTTGAAGACGGTGCCGTCCGAGCTGGAAAAGAACCAGAAGAATGTAAGTGAGACGCTGGACAAATCGGCCGACCAACTGAAGGAATCCAATCAGAATTACCTGAACCAACTGACCGATAAAGCGGAAACACAAACAAAAGCGCACAATAAGGAACTCGAAACGAAGAAGGAGCTCATCGACCAGCGCTTGACCGATATGGATGCCAAGCTGGGCAAGGTCGAACGGCTGGTGCAGGAACTGCAAACCGACCGCAAGGCGCAATACAGCGCGCTAGGCCAGCAGTTGCAGAGCTTGACGACGACCACTTCTTCCCTGCAGAAAGCGCTGGCGGACAATCGCGCCCGCGGGCAATGGGGCGAGCGCATGGCGGAGGATATGCTCAATTTTATGGGCTTGGTCGAAGGGGTGAATTACAAAAAGCAGAGCGCCATTGAAGCCGGCGCCCGTCCCGATTTCACCTTCCTGTTTCCCAACCAGAAGTCGCTGAACATGGACGCGAAGTTTCCGCTGGACAATTATCTACGATATATCGAGGCGGATAACGATGCGGAGAGGAAGGAATTCAGTCAGAAGTTCCTGCGCGATGTGAACCAGCGCGTATTAGAAATACAGAAGCGCGATTACATTTCGACCGGGACGCTGGATTGTGTACTGATTTTTATTCCCAATGAACAAGTCTATCGCTTCATTTGCGAAGAAGACCAAGGGATTATCGACAATGCCCTCAAACAGAAGGTCATTATGTGCTCGCCGTTGACGCTTTACATCGTGCTGGCTGTGATTCGGCAGGCAGCGCAGAACTTCAACATTGAGCAGCGCTCGCGAGAGATCATTGATATTGTCAACGATATTCGCCAGGAATGGGAAAAATATACCGGGCAGATGGATAAGCTGGAACGAAGATTCAAAGGCATGCATGACGACTTTCACGCATTGACCGGCACGCGTACCAGGCAATTGGACAGAAAGTTCGTCAAGATCGACAGCGTTACCAAGAGCAACGACCTGCAAAGCGGGGACGGCGCGAGCCTGCCGCAACTGCCAGGCTAATCCACCGCTTCCAGGGCGCGCCGCTCGCCCATCAAGTCCATCAGCGTATTGGCGATCAATTCCGGTTTGTGGCGGATCGTGTCCTGCTTTTGCCAAAGCGCGCGCTTGCCCGATTTTGTGTCGGCCACATCAGCCAGCACGGGCCGGACATTCATCGTCAGGATATTGTGAATCTCGTTCGAAGTGGGCAGCAGGACATCGACCTTTTCTCGCGCGTACAAAGCCATCAACTCGTCGCTCGGATGCGATGAATTGAGCACGACATGATCAAGCACGCCGATGCCCAGATATGAAATCACCTGCCGCACATGATCGGAGAGCGTGTAACCATCGGTCTGGCCCGGCTGCGTGGTCGTATTGCAGATATACACCTTCACCGCTTTCGAGTCGCGGATCGCCTGGGAAATGCCCTTGAACGCGAGGCAGGCGATCACCGTTGTGAACAAACTGCCCGGTCCAATCGTGATGAGGTCGGCTCCGAGCAGGGCGTCGACCGCAGGCTTGAAGGCGGTGGCTCCCGGATTCTGCACGAATATGCGCTTGATGGCCGCCTTGTCCAGGCGCCGGACGTTAAACTCCTGCTCAACGATCGTGCCATCCACCAGCTCGGCGCATATATGCGTGTTTTCTTCCGTGACCGGATAGATGTTCGCTCGCACATCGAGGAATTCGCTAATAAGTTCAATTGCCCGCACAAAGCTGCCTGACATCTGCGTCAAGGCGGCGATGAAGATATTGCCAAAAGCCATGCCATCCAGTTGAGGATCGCCCGGCGCGTCTATTCGATGCTGCATCACTCGCGTCAGCAGCGAGTCATCCTCGAACGCGAGCGTCGCCAGCGCATTGCGAATATCGCCCGGCGCGGGAATCTGAGCGAGTCCTCGCACGATGCCGGTGCTGCGACCGGTGTCCGTCACGGCTATGATGCCATTCAAGTCGTCCGTATGGCTCTGCATGCCCTGCATAACTTGCACCGCGCCCAAGCCGCCGCCGAGCGATGCAACCTTGATGCCGCTTTTGACCATAGTCGCCTCGAATTGCAATCGAACCATTGCCTAGTATAACGCAGAACGAGACTGACGATTGCGACATTCGCAGACAATGCCGGGCAGATTTCACCTGTCGGTTGACTTGATCCGTCCCTCGGTTTCGACAGCCGTCAGCGGAAGGATTACAATGCTAATCTCGCCAAATCCAGCGCGCGCTCGAAACGCTCCTGCCCGTTGCCGGACAGGCCGCCACGGCTCGTTCGCGTCTCAAAGTCGTAGACGATCAGCTTGACTAGGTACGACCCGGCCGGTATCGACGACCGATCTAGCTCATGCACATCCAGCAAGTTAGGCCAGATTACCTGGTCGTATTGGGACACTTTGTCGCCGCCTTCGCTGAAGAGCTGAATTGAAAATGCGTAGGGCTTTTCAGAATCATAGCGCCAGGCGAGATAAAAGCGGATCACAGTCGACCTGAGCTCGAAGGAAGCGAATCGCAAGCGCAGGCCGCCATCAAAGCGAATGTCGACCGCGTTATTGTCATCCACTGCCGTACAAGGAATATCCAACTTCAGATATAGATCGACCGAACTGCCCCTGCCGTCGTAGACGCGATGACAGAATTTGAATCGCGCGCTTAGCCATTCGCGCGCGGCGCCCGCTATCTCCGCATCCGTTTCCAGCGGCGCTTGCAGCAGCCAGATCGCATTTAGCGCGTCGAGATCGACGGCTTCCGCGCTCCAGGTCTCAACTTTGCCTTGGTCATCGCTGTAAACAACAACAACGGCTCTTTGCGGGCGCGCGGCCTGTTCAAGATAGCGCATGAAGTGCTCAGCGATTTCAAGGGATGGCGGCAAGGCGAGCAGGACACCGGGCTCTTCCTGCAAGCTCGCGCTATTGACGAGGGCATCCGAGTAGGCCGCTGCGAAACGATGCCGCGCCTCCAATTCCGCCGGGCAGTTTTCGCGCAGGTCATTTAAGCGGTAGACGGACACGAAAGCATCGCTATACGACGCCTGAATGCCGGCGAAACTGTCCGCGACTTGCGGCGCGTTATGAAAGCCGCGATGAAAAACGACGTGGCTAAAACCATCGGCAGCCAGCGCAGCCAGCGCGGCCAGAAACAAGTCGCGGTCAGACCTGTCGCAGTGGATTGGGCGCTGCCCGTGCCAGGCGCCCAGAATTAGATTGGAGCGGGCGTAATCGAGGGCGTTGCTCGGCACACGGCTGATCGCGCCCTCAGTAATCGGAAATCCGCTAAGCGTCTGCGCATAGCTATAGAAGTGAGAATTGTTGAAGCCAAAGGGCAAGTTGACGAGCGCGATCGGGTCTTGTTCTTCTTGCGCCAGCCAATCGAGATAGGCGGTCCGTTCGTCGCTGACGCTTTCAAGCCAGCTCGGATCTGGCGAACCAGCAATAGGATCGTACTTTTCAACGGCGGCGATCGCGATGAGAAGCAGGATAAATTCAGGCCGCGCCAGGCGGGGAAAGCGCTCGCGCAGCGCCATCAGGCCGTGGCAAGCCAGGATCGCCAGCGGCAGCCAGGCGCCAGCCATGAACAGGTACGGGCGATAGAAGGCGGCGAAGATGAATGGTAGCCATTGGTTGAGATAGTATTTGGGCAGTTTGACGCTCTCATACACCGTGCCGTTGATGCTGAGCGTTTCGCTCATGCTCAATACGAGGAATACGGACAGGAGCCCCAACCAGGGCGCCATCTTTCGGCGAGCGTTCTTATTCATGAGCCCGATGCCAATTAGCGCGAGCGGCAGCAGGCCGAGATAAGCCTTCTTGATGATGTGGGCGTCGGCGGGCGTTCCCAGGAGGTCGCCAACAACAGGCCCAACAATTGGATTCTCACGATTGATGACGAAGGATACGACATCCCCTACGGAGCGCTCGGCGTGTTCAACAGCGGAGAGCGCCGCCTGCGCTTCTCTATTCTGCAGCAGAGGGATAATGCGCCAAGCGCATGAAAGCGCCACGAAAGCAACCAGCAGAACAGTATGAAGCCAAAACAATCTGTCCCGCCATCGTGAAGCCCCCAAGCCACATAGCAGCAGACCCAAGCTTATCAGTAGACAGCCGAATACGTACATCGTGGAAGCGGAGGTCAGACTAGCCAACAGAGCCCCGAGGATGATCAAGCTGAGGCGTTTTTCCTTTATGCCGCGATGCGCGCAATACATGACCGCTGGCAAAGGCGCGATCCAAGCGAGCTCGGGCCAAGCCTGAAATCCAACCACCTGCGGAGCAAAGGCAAAGATGACAGCGCCGAACAGCGACAGCCACTTGTCGCGGAAGAGCCAAAGAAGGTAGAAATAGGCGGCGGCCGCCGACGAGCAGATTGAAAGCAGAAACCCAAGACTATAGGCGCTATAGGCTGGCATTACAACTTGAAGGGCTTTCGCCGCGATGAAGAACGGGAAAGACAAGGAATGATAAGCTAGCGACACGCCCTCCGGGTAATAGATCAAGTCGGTATGAAAGCGATCCGCTTGACCCGATAGTACTTGACTGCCGTACCAGATGTCCCAAAGTTTGATGAAGACATCCAAGTTTCTAGTCTCCGGCAGCCAACGCGCATCGGGCTGAAATACATAGGCGATCGTAGGATAGGTCATCACCAGCGTAAGCGCGCTGATCACAAATATGAAATGCAGATGTTGGCGAAGTCGCGCGCCGCAACTGGCAAATCGCATGATTTGTGCCATGATGGTATTGGTTGCTGGCGACGATTTCTGATCCCGCTTCAATGGCATACGCGAAACAGCTCTACTTCATTCTTGTTCTGGCTGGCTATCTTGTGGCCGGCGCGCTATTTGCCATTTACACGCCGGCTTGGCAAGCGCCTGACGAACCGGCGCATTACAATTATATTCGGCAGGTGGCGACCGGTGGCTGCTGCCCGCGCGTTGATAGCGGCGATTGGCAAAGCGATTACCTCTCGCAGCTTACATCCGCGCGGTTCGCGCCCGCGCAGCTCGACCGGCTCGACACGCTTCAATACGAAGATCATCAGCCGCCGTTGTATTATCTCCTGGCTTCAGTCGTCTACAAGTATAGCGATGGCGATTTGATCGCGCTTCGGCTTCTGTCGGTGGCTCTGGGCGCGCTTGTAGTCTGCCTGAGCTATGCAACGGTCCTCATTATCGTGCCAAATCAACCACAGATCGCATTGGCGGCAGCGGCGCTAATCGCCTTTGCGCCTCAGCACCTGAGCATGAGCGCCGCCGTGAACAACGACGCCCTGGCCGAAGCGCTCGTTGCCCTGGCGCTCCTATGGCTGATTCGCTATCTGCAGGGAGAAGGCCTAGCGGTCTGGCAGTTGGCGCTGATTGTCGGCGCGGCGCTTTGGACGAAGACCACCGTCTACTTTCTGGCGCCGCTGGCGCTACTGGGAATAGTTCTCAAATGGCGGCGCGGCAGCGAAGCGGTCCAAGCGCTATTGCGGGCGCTGGCGGCATTCCTGTTGATCGCGGGCTTCATCGGCGGCCTGTGGTGGCTGCGCAATATCAGCGTATACGGATTCCCCGATTTTCTGGGTTTGGCCGCCCATGACCAGGTCGTGGCTGATCAGCCGCGCACCAGCGACTATATCGCCCAGCATGGCCTGAACACATATCTGGGCCGGATGCTGAGCACCACATTTAAGAGCTTCTGGGGGCAATTCGGCTGGATGGCGCTGCCCTTGGACAATGTATTGGGTGGCTGGATTTATCGCGGCTTTGGGCTGCTTGTGATAGCCGGGCTATCCGGGCTCCTGCTCGCCGGTCGCTCCGCTTCAGCAGAGCGCCATGGAGCGGCGCATAGGCCCGTGAACCGCAGCGTCTTGATTGTTCTGCTCGCGACGATCTTGCTGGTCGCCCTGCAGTTCATCTACTACAACATCGAGTTTCAGCAGTGGCAGGGGCGTTATCTCTTCCCGGCGCTGATCCCAATCGCATTCCAGTTGAGCTTCGGCGTCGACCATTGGCGCGCGCGTCTGCTTTCGCGCTGGGAGGCGGCGCGCTGGCTGACGCCGTTAGCCTTTAGCGGCTTGTTCGCGCTGGATATCTACTTGCTGTTTCGGGTGATCGTGCCGGGGCTATCGCCCTGAAGACTTTCGGCGCTGGGTCAATAGAACTGGCGGGCGACCTGATAGGTCGCTCCCACAAAGAGCTGCGCGGTATGGCGATTCTCCCGCCTACTTGCTGACGCGGGTGATGTAGGCCTCTTCCTCGAGATTAATCTTGACCGTATCGCCAACGTTGATGAACATCGGCGCGCTGACCTCGAAGCCGCTCTCCAACTTGATCTTCTTGGTTGGGCTGTTGGCCGTGTCGCCAGCGACAGCCGCTTCCACTTCAACCACCTCGTATTCCATCGTCTTCGGCAATTCGTAATCGATGATCTCGCCTTCATGACTGAGCAACTTGATCGCCATGCTGTCTTTGAGGAACCGGAGGTCGTCGCCGAAAATCGCCCGGTTTAGCTGCGGCTGGTCGTAGGTCTCGGTATTCATGAAGGTGACGAAGTCATCGTCGGCGAAGAGGAATTCGACGGTGTTGGCTTCCACGCGGATGTCTTCCACGCGCTCGCCCGAGTTGTAGGTCATTTCAAAGGTGGCGCCGCTGCGCAAGTCGCGCACGGTCACGCGGATCGTGGCTTTGCCGCGCCCGGGCTTGTGATGGCGGTATTCCAAAACGCGGTAGAGATTGCCATTTTCGGTGAAAGTTGTGCCCTTGCGCAATTGATTGACGTCAATCATCGGGGGTCGTTTCCTCAGTTCTAGTTCGCGCGCCAGTATAGCAGAATGCGCAACGGGCGCGTAGCCTACGATTCCAGCAGCGCCACCGCCTCGACCTCAATCAGCGCGCCCAGCGGCAAGCCGCCCGCCTGAACCGTCGTGCGCGCCGGCGGGTCTTGCGGGAAGAACTCGCCATAGACCGCGTTGAAGGCGGCGAAGTCCTTGATGTCGGCGAGGAAGACAGTCGTCTTGACGACCCGGTCGAGGCCGCTGCCGGCCGTTTCCAAGACGCCGCGGATGTTGTTCATCACCTGGCGCGTCTGCGCCTCGATGCCGCCCTCGCGCAGTTTCGACGTGCCTGGAATCAGCGGAATCTGCCCGGCGGTGAAGACGAATCCGTTCGCGATAAGGCCTTGCGAATAGGCGCCGACGGCGGCCGGCGCGTTGCTGGTGGATATTACTTGTTTTGGCATGGCTTGCAACCTTTGGTGACTTTGGCAAGTGCATTGGCATTGTGGTATCTTTAGGGCAACTGTCAAGGGGAAGGACCTGTCGATGACCCCGAAGGACCGCAAAGCGGCAGCCGGGCTGTTGGAAGAAAACGCGGCGGCCGGTGAGTTGTATGACGATGACGAGCCGACTACGGAAGAGTTGGTTGAGATGCTGCGCGAGAGCGTCCAGCAGGCAAATGCAGGTCAGACCCGCCCGGTAGAAGAACTTCTGCGTGAACTTGATGAGATATTAGCTGAAGATGACGACGCTGGTTGAATCCACCGGCCGCTTTGACAATGAATCGCGTCGCCTAATTCGCAAATTCAGGTCGTTGAGAAATGAACTGGATCTGTTGAAATCACAACTACAACAGGGTGACCGTCCCGGCGACCGGCTGACTGGAATCGGCTATAAAGCTTACAAAGTCCGCCTGCCGAACCGGTCCGCGCGGCGCGGCAAAAGCGGTGGATTCCGGGTCATCTACCAAGAGAGGTCGGGTCGACTCGTCCTGCTGCTTCTGATCTTCTCCAAAACAGAACGCGGGGACATACCGGACGATGCCATAATCCGCGTTATTGAAGAAGCTGGTTAGCCATTGGCGATAAGGCCTTGCGAATAGGCGCCGACGGCGGCCGGCGCATTGCTGGTGGATATTACTTGTTTTGGCATGGCTTGCAACCTTTGGTGACTTTGGCAAGTGCATTGGCATTGTGGTATCTTTAGGGCAACTGTCAAGGGGAAGGACCTGTCGATGACCCCGAAGGACCGCAAAGCGGCAGCCGGGCTGTTGGAAGAAAACGCGGCGGCCGGTGAGTTGTATGACGATGACGAGCCGACTACGGAAGAGTTGGTTGAGATGCTGCGCGAGAGCGTCCAGCAGGCAAATGCAGGTCAGACCCGCCCGGTAGAAGAACTTCTGCGTGAACTTGATGAGATATTAGCTGAAGATGACGACGCTGGTTGAATCCACCGGCCGCTTTGACAATGAATCGCGTCGCCTAATTCGCAAATTCAGGTCGTTGAGAAATGAACTGGATCTGTTGAAATCACAACTACAACAGGGTGACCGTCCCGGCGACCGGCTGACTGGAATCGGCTATAAAGCTTACAAAGTCCGCCTGCCGAACCGGTCCGCGCGGCGCGGCAAAAGCGGTGGATTCCGTGTCATCTACCAAGAGAGATCGGGGCAACTCGTCCTGCTGCTTCTGATCTTCTCCAAAACAGAACGCGGGGACATTCCGAATGATGTCATTATTCGCGTGATTGAAGAAGCCAACTAGCTTTGCGCAAAGCCTATACACAGCATGACTGATATGCAAAGCTGCGGCTGCTACTTCCCCCGCCGACCATGACAGCGCTTGAACTTCAGCCCGCTGCCGCAGGGGCAGGGATCGTTACGCCCGGTTTCGGCGAATGCCCGCTCCAACTCAGCGTCATAACGCGCCATCCGCAGCATCACATTCGCTGGCGGGCGCCGCCCCGCCAATTCAGCCGCCATGAAGTCCATCGTCGGCCGCACATGATTGAAGAATGCGCGATAACCGGCGCAGAGGTAATTCAAGCCGGGCTCGCCGTCCGGCGTCTCTATGAAGCGATTCTTGGGGCAGCCGCCATTGCAGACGAATTTGACCTCGCAATCGAGGCAGTATTGCGGCAGCGTGTCGCGCTTGTCCTGCCCGAATTTGATTTGCTCGTCCATCACTACGATCTCGCTCAGCGGCACATCCATGATATTGCCCAGCTTGTAATCGGGCTCGACATAGTGATCGCAGGAGAAGACATCGCCGTTGTGCTCCATCGCCAGCGCCAGGCCGCAGGTCTCGTCGAAGATGCAGAGACCGGGCGGCGCGCCGGTCCAAGCGGCCAGCGCGATATCGAAGATCTGCACAAAAACCTGGCCCACATCATGTCGCACCCATTCCTCGTACATGTCGATGAGGAACTGCCCGTAGCCCGCCGCCGTGATGGAGCGCTCAGTGACTTGGTTGCCCTCTTGATAACCAGTGTCGTTGTCGCGCTCGACGATGGGGATGAACTGCATGAACTTCGTGCCAACTTCATCGCGCAGGAATTTGTAAACGCGAGCGCCCTGCCCCTCGTTGGCGGCGTGCACCGTCGTCAGGATGTTGTACTCGGCGCCATGCTTCTGCAGCAGGCGAATCCCGGCCATCACCTTGTCAAAAGTTGGATTGCCCCCCTTATCCACGCGGTAGAAGTCGTGCGCGTCTCGCGGGCCATCGAGACTGACGCCGAGCAGGAAGTCGTTGGCGGCGAAGAATTCGCACCATTCGTCATCAAGCGTGACCGCGTTCGTCTGCAGCGCGTTGGTGATGCGCATGTGCGGACGCTTGTATTTCTGCTGATAACGGACTGCGCTCCGGAAGAATTCGACGCCCATCAGGGTCGGTTCGCCGCCCTGCCAGGCGAAGTTGATGTCGTTGACCTGCTGCGCCTCGATGTACTGGCGGATGTATTCCTCGAGCAGATTGTTCGACATGCGGAACTTGCTGCCGGGATAGAGCTTCTCTTTGGAAAGGAAGTAACAGTATTTGCAATCGAGGTTGCAGATCGCGCCTCGCGGCTTGGTCATCAGGTGGAAAGCGGT
>JAPOYS010000066.1 GCA_026706455.1 Chloroflexota bacterium
TGGGGGTAGAATTGTGCGTCAACCTCCCAGTAGCGGACAAGCCTTGTAGGGGCGACCCTTGGATCGCCCTCCTTTGAACTAATAGCGACTAGATGCTTTGAAAGTAGTGAATTATGAAAAAAGTTGCGATAGTCGGTCTCGGCAACATGGGCATGGGCATGGCGAAGAATCTGCTGTCCGCCGGATTTAGCGTGGCCGGCTGCGACTTGCGGCGCGAGCGCGCTGAGATGCTGGCTGACCTGGGCGGCGTGGCGGCTGATTCGCTGGCGGACCTGGCGCAGGCCGATGCCGTCTTCGTCATGGTGATGAGCGGCGCGCAGGTGATAGGCGTGGTGGCTGGCGCGGGCGGCTTGAAGGATGCGCTGTCGCCCGGGGCGACGATCATCGTCAGCGCTACGATTCAGCCGGCGGAGGCGCGCGCGGTCGAGGCGGCGCTCGCTGGCAGCGGACTCAACCTGATTGACAGCCCGGTCAGCGGCGGGCAGTTTGGCGCCGAGGCTGGCACGTTGACGCTGATGGCCGCCGCCGATCAAGCGGTCTTTGAAACCAATCGGGACGTGCTGAACGCGGTTGGCGAGCGGGTCTTCCACGTCGGCGAGTCAATCGGCATGGGGCAGACGGTCAAAGCGGCTTTGCAGGCGCTGATCGGCGTCAGCTTTGTCGGCATATTCGAGTCGCTGGCGCTGGGCGCGGCCGCCGGCATCAAGGGCGAGACGCTCTACGAAGTCTTCAGCAGCACGCACGTCGCCAATACGCCCTTCTTCAAGAACTGCGCCGGACTGATCATGCAGCGCAAATTCGAAGATAGTGGCAGCCACATCGCCACCATGCACAAAGATATGGGCATCAGCATGTCGCTGGCGCACGAAAAAGGCATGCCGCTCTTCGCCACCAGCGCCGCCTATGAGCTCTTCCAAGCCGGCATCTCGCGCTTCCCCGAGGGCGACAACTGGGCGATCGTCAAGCTGCTGGAGGAGTTCAGCGGGGCGGAGGTCTCTTGGTAAGGTCGGGCCCGCGACAGACCTTGTGGCGACCCCGTGACTCGCCCGCGACCGACGACAGATGTAGGGGCGACCCTTGGGTCGTCCGCCGAGCGCGGCAGATATGAATAATTTGGATATTTGACAATGGCAAAACTAGGCGTCATCACCGACGGCATCAGCCGCGATTTCGAGCATGCTCTTAGCGTCATGAACGAATTCGGCTTGACGCAGGCTGAATTGCAGTTCCTTTGGGATAAGGAAGTTGGCGACCTCTCCGACGCCCAAATGAACCGCGCGCAGCGGCTTGTCGCCGCGCACGGCGTCGAAGCCTCCTGTATTTCGCGGCATATCTTCGGCGGGCTGGCGCTGGGCGATCTCTCGCCGACGGCGCCTCTCTATCAGGAGCATCTCGCCGCCTTGCGCCGCTGCATCGACATGGCGCAGGCTTTGGATTGCCCGCTGGTTCGCATCATGAGCTTCAAGAAGGAGATGATCCTCTTCGGCAGTTACGGCGCTGAAGAATGGAACGTGGCCCAAGGGGCTTGGGACAAGGCGTGCGAGTTGATCAGCGGGGCGGCGCAAATCGCGGAGGATCGCGCGATCACCCTGGCTGTCGAAACGGGCAATAACGCCATCACCAACTCGGCAACCCTGGCGCGCCGCCTGGTGGATGAAATCGGCTCTGATCGCCTCAAAGTCCTATGGGACCCGGCGAACGCGCTGTACAGCACCGAGCGCGCCTACCCCGGTGGCTACGACGCGCTGCACGGCTGCCTCGCGCATATCCACCTCAAGGATGTGGTCGTCGAGATCAGCAAGGCGACGATTGCCTGCCGCCAATTGGGCGCGGGAGCGATGGGACCCTATCTCGCAGACATAGCGACCGCTTTACAAGCCGATAACTACGCCGGGTCGATCTCGCTCGAGTCGGTGTATCGTCCGCCGGGCGGCAGTTTCGAGGACGGCTTCCGCGCGTCGGTGGGCGCGCTCAAAGCGATGTTTGGCTAGCCCATTCACGCATTGCCTACCCTAACTTCATATTAAAGTATCATTTTATTGCATCGCATTTTCAGTTCCGTTTCTGCAATGAGGTTGTTCATGCTGTCTCACATCCGCGAGCGCTGGCGGCAGGACCGCCTTCCGATCCTGCTCTACCTGATCACATTTGTTGTGATGAGCTATCCCTTCGTCTTCCGCATGCAGGACTCGCTGCCGATATACAAGTCGGATGGCTACAAGGCGCTCTGGCAGAATTGGTGGATGCGGGAGAGCTTGTCAAAGGGCGGCGACCTCAATTTCAGCGAGCTAATATTTCATCCGCAGGGGCTGGATGTAACGCTGGATCCGCGCCGCTGGTCGACCTTCCCGCTTTGGACCGCTCTCTACACGCTGTTTGGAGACCCGCTCGCTTTCAATCTTACTGCGCTCCTGGGCATTCTGTTCAAAGCCTACGGGATGTATCTGCTCGGCATCCATCTGTTTCAAGCGCGGATGCCGGCCTGGGTGGCGGGCGCTTTCTACGCTTTCGCCGCGCCCAGCTTGTCGACTGCCTTGCAGCAGCCCAACACAGGCGCCACCGAATGGATCCCCTGGTTCATGCTCTGCTTCGCCTGCGCGCTGACCGCGGTCAGCCAAGGCAAGCGCCGGCGCCGGGTCATCGCATTTGCGCTAGCGGCGGGCTTGTGCTTCGCGCTGAATATGTACATGAATCTGAAAATCGGCATATTCGCGATGTTGCTGGGCGGCGGCTACCTCCTGTGGAACGCCTTTGCGCACAGGCTTTGGGCGCGGCGCCGCTTCTGGCTCGCCATGCTCATCTTCGCGTCAACCGCAGCCTCGACCAGCGCGCCGCTCTTGATGCGTACTTTGCAATCGGATCTCTACGCCCATGCCATCGACCGCCCGGTAGAGACCTACGCCGGCGCCGTCGTTGATCTGACAGGTTACTTCAGCGCCGAACTGGGCCTGCCAATCAACCACAGGCAGATCATCGCGTCGCTCAGCGGCGATCAACTGGAGGTATTCTGCCTGTGCCAGGGCCTGGCGCATGTGGGCGTCGTCGCCTTTGTCTTTGCTGTCATGGGCGCCGTTCATGTATTGCGCTTCCGACGGGCGGAAGCCGTCTGGGTCGTCCTGGCGGTCTTTGCCTTTCTGCTCAGCCTAGGCGTCGTGATTCATGTCGGCGGCCGTCCCCTGGACATTTACTGGACGCCCTACCGCCTGCTTCAGGACAATTTCTTCTTTCGCGCGTTATGGCTTCCATTCCGCATGGTGTTCGTTCTTATGTTTCCCTTGTCCGTACTCATCGGCTACGGGCTGCACAGCCGGCTGCGGACCGTCGAGCTGGATCAGCGCGGATTTCTCATGCTGATTGTGTCTGTCGCGATGCTCCTATATGGGACGAGCATGTTTCCGCTGGCTATGACGCCGTCGCCGCGCCCCGGCTATATGTCAGCGCTGGCGGAGCTGCCGGCCGGCGCGGTCATCGACTTGCCGATGGGCCGGATCGAGGCGAAATACTATATGGCTTTGCAGCGTTTTCACGGCCGTTCGCTGGTGGAGGGCATGCTGCCGCGCATGCCCTTGCATGTATACGACTATATCAAGGCGAATCCCGTCTTGCGCGGCTTGCGCTATCCCTGGGACAGCGAGGAGCTCGCTCAGGACGAGTGGCGCGCCGCGGTCGCCGATCTGCAGCGCGATGGTTTCCGCTACCTGATCCTACACCGGCGCGTGCCACTGGCCGTCGAGCGCGAGACGCCGCTGCCCAGCGGGATCGAAGCGCAGTTCGCATCATCTGTACCGATATACAAAGACCATTACGGCCGCATCTATGATCTCGCCGCCTGGAATGGTCCCTTTCGCCTTGATGGGCAGGAGGGCTTCCAAAGCCTGTCTGCCAGCGACGGCCTCGCCATTCGCGTCGGCGACAACTTCGTCCTGCGCGATTGGTCGCTGCTGGGCGGGACCGATGTGGCGCGCTGTCATTGGGTCGAGGTCGAGAGCTGGTGGGAGGCGCTCGAAGCGGATACGGTCTCCTACAGCCTGACGCTGATACTGGCGGAAGAAGACGGCGATGGCCAGGTCGCCATTGGCGAGAAAATACCGGCCGACCTGCCCACCAGCGAATGGCGCCCGGGCCTCTATTACCGCGATCGTACGGGCGTGTTCATCCCCTGCAATATAGAAGCTGGAAAATATGTACTGCTACTCGGCATGAAAGAGATCGTGGCGGGCGCGCCGCTCGCGTTTCAACAGGCCGATGGCAGCCCTATCGGGTCGCACTACTATTTGACGACCCTCAACCTGCGCTGAGCTTGAAGCGCCAAGCTCGATTCAGCGGTCCTCATTTGCGCGCCAATATCCAAATCGACGCCATGGATTGGTATAATGCCGGGTGGAGTTACTGACTGCCCTGATAGATTAAGGAGATATCATGCCCATCCCCAAGAAGACATTCGGACGCACAGGTCATTTGAGTACGCGGACGCTTTTCGGCGCGGCCGCCTTCAGCGGCGTCACGCAAGATGAAGCCGACGGCGCCATGGAACTGCTGATCGAGTACGGCGTCAACCACATCGACACAGCCGCCAGCTATGGCGATTCCGAGTTGCGACTCGGCCCCTGGATGGAGACGCGTCGAAACGAGTTCTTCCTAGCCACCAAAACCGGCCAGCGCGGCTACGATGGCGCCAAAGCCGAATTCGAGCGCTCGTTGCGGCGTCTGCGCGTCGGTGACGTGGACCTGATTCAGCTGCACAATCTGGTTGACGAGGCCGAATGGGAAGCAGCCATGGGTCCCGGCGGCGCGCTGGAATATCTGCTGGAAGCGCGCGAGCAAGGCTTGGTCAAGTATATTGGCGTCACCGGCCACGGCGTCGCCATCGCCGGCATGCACCAACGCAGCCTGGAGCGCTTCGATTTCGACTCGGTGCTGCTGCCCTACAACTACATGATGATGCAGAACGACGGCTATCGCGCCGGCTTTAAAGAGGTCGCGCGGCTATGCCGGGCGCGCAACGTTGCGCTGCAGACGATCAAGAGCCTCACCCGCCGTCCCTATGTCAGCGATCAACACAGCCACGCCACCTGGTACGAGCCCTTCACCGACCAAGCCAGCATCGACAAAGCCGTGCATTGGGCGCTGGGCAATGAAGACGTCTTCCTGAATACGGCTGGCGACATCCACTTGCTGCCTCTGGTGCTCGACGCGGCGGCGCGCTTCGTGGAAAGAACGCCGGACGAGGTCATGGAAGCGTTGGCTTCCGAGTGGGAGATGGTGCCGCTGTTTGTGTGAGGACGGCTGTTGTTTTGCAGGGAAAGAGCAAGTCGCTTCAGGACAGGGATTTTGAAGCGACTTGCAACCCTATTGAAACCAGAGCGCGTCAACTCGTTAGGGAGCCTTGATGCAGATTACAACGGCGGTGTATATCAATGAACATGTGCAAGACTTTGGTATGCATAAGTCGTTTATTGCAAATGCAGGAATCGCTGCCGGAATCGTTGCATCCGTCATTTGCATAGCCTTGCAAGCCATTTTGTTCGTTGCCAAAGATGTAGACGAGAGGAGTACAGGCTAGTGGAAACGCTAATGCTCGCAGGTCTCTTCCTGTTGTTCCTATACGCTTTCGCACTTGTGTCGACTATAACCTACGACGTGCTCACCGGTAGAATTAAGCGCATATACGGTATCGCACACAAGAACGATCAAGCTCCTCTTGTTGAACAACGGCAGGACACGTAGCGGCGGCTTAACCGGTATCGCCCTTTCACGGATACGGTATCAGTTCAACCTGCGGCTGGAAGCGCTCCATGTCTTCGAGTTCGTAGGCGGCCGTTCCCGGCTGCAGGCAGACGGCCGTCGCGGCCGCGATGCCGAGGCGCAAGCCCTCTTCCAGCGGCGTCCCGTGATGCAGCGCATGCGCCAGACCGGCTAACACCGCGTCGCCGGCGCCGGCCGGGCTGCTGACCTCGATCGCTATCGGCGGGATGCGGTAGCCGCGACCGTCGAGAAGCGCCAAGGCGCCATCTGCCCCCATGGTGATGACGACCTGCGTGCCATAGCGCTTCACGATCTCCCTGCCAGCGGCGTAGAGCGCGTCGACCGACTTCAGCTTGCGACCCACGAGCGCCGACAACTCATGCTCATTCGGCTTGATGCAGGCGGGGCGAGCGGCCAAGCCAGCGCTCAGATTCGGCTCGGCGGCATCGAAGATCACCGGCACACTGTATTCGCGCGCCAATTCAATCACATCGGCGTAGAACCCGGGCGACATGCCCGGCGGCAGCGAACCGCCCGTGATGACGACTGACGCCTGTGGCAGCGCTGCTGCGTAGCGTTCGCGCAGAGCGGCGACATGCTCCGGCTTCACCATCATCAAGGCGGTCGTGATCGTGGTGTGCTCGCCTGTGCTCTCGTCGATGATGACGGTATTGACGCGCGTCTCGCCATCGACCTCAATGAAGTCGGTCATGACGTCGAGCGCCTCCAGCATGGCTTTGACTTTCTCGCCAACAGCGCCGGCCGCCAAGCCCAGCGCCAGGCTGGCGACGCCCATGCGCCCCAGAATCCAGGCGGCGTCGGTAGGTTTGCCGCCCATGCTGTGAAAGGTTCGGGTCGCGCGGATGGTCGTATTCGGCCTCAACTGCGGCACGAAGACGGTCAGGTCAAGCGTGGTATTGGGCGTGAGGGAGACGATCATCGGGCTCAGCCGTCGGGGAAGCGCGCGATCGCCTGTTCCATGGCCGCGCGCTCGTCGCGCAGCAGCGGGCTGGCGCCGAGACGCTCGGCCATCAATAGCATGTACGCGTTCGTATCGAGCCGCTCAACCGCATCCAGCGCTGCTGGGAGGTTCTTGCCCATCAGAAATAGCCCATGCCAAGGAGCGAGCGCGCCGGCCGCGTGTTTGGCGATCATCGCCTCGCGTCCACGCATGGTAGCGACGATGCGCTCTCCCAGCTTGGGGCTGTGCGCGGGCGCGTACTCGATGACCGGCGTGCAGCCAAATTTGCGCGTCGCTTCCATCACCGGCGGCATCGACATGTTGGCGCAGGCGAATACGAGAAGATTGCGCGGATGCGCGTGGATGACCGCCGTGCCGTACTCGCTGAAATTCGATTGCAGCCCGAAGTGAACGGCGCTTTCGCGCGTTAAGCCGCCGTCGCCCTGCAAGATCTCGCCGCGCTCGCTCACGACGAGGACATCTTCTGGCGTCAATTGCCATTGCTTGCTCTGGCCTGCGAGGGTAGGGGACATGCAGAAGACATCGCCAACGCGCAGGCTGATATTGCCGCCGCCGGTGTCAGTAAGGTGGCGGTCGAATAGGAAGCGCCCGATACGCGCCACCAACTCGCGCCCGGCCTCCACTTCATCCGTCAGTGTCTTCTTGCTTTGCTGCATTCGCAATTAGCCCCCATTTTCGACATAATGTCATTATAGCGGGGCAGGCCGCCGTTACAATCATTGATAAGGCGACCGATTGTTTTGCCACTGAGACACGGAGACTGGACCAACATGCACTTCGAATTCGCTAGCGCGGCGCGCATCATCTTCGGCGATGGGAGCGCCAGCCAACTGCCGCAACTCGCGCGAGGTACGGGCAGCCACGCACTGCTCGTCACCGACAGCTTCCTGCCCGCAGCCGTCTCGCGCCTGATGGACGCGCTGAAGGAGGCCGACCTGCGGATCAGCCACTTTACCGTCAGCGGCGAACCGACGGTGGAGATGATCGACGAAGCGAAGGGAATCGCTGCGGCGGCCGGCTGCGATCACGTGATCAGCATCGGCGGCGGCAGCGTCATCGACACCGGCAAGGCGAGCGCCGCGCTGATCCCTAACGACGGCGACGCCCTTGATTATCTGGAGGTCATCGGGGCGGGGCGGAAACTCGGCGCTGATCCGCTGCCATTTATCGCCTTGCCGACGACAGCCGGCACCGGCGCCGAAGTCAGTAAGAACGCCGTGCTCGGCTCCAAAGCCCATCGCGTCAAAGTCAGCTTGCGCGACAATCGCATGCTCGCTGATATCGCCTTGGTGGACCCGCAATTGACGCACAGCGTGCCGCCGGCCGTCACCGCCAGCACCGGCATGGACGCGCTGACGCAAGTGCTCGAGCCCTTCGTCTCCCACTTTGCCAATCCGCTCACGGATGGCATGTGCGCCGAGGGTTTGCGCCGAGCCGGGCGCTCCCTGCGCCGGGTCTATGACGAGCCCGCCGACGCGGAGGCGCGCCGCGATATGGCGCTGACGAGCTTGCTGGGCGGCTTGGCGCTGGCCAACGCCAAGTTGGGCGCCGTGCACGGATTCGCCGGCGTCCTCGGCGGGATGTATGAAGCGTCCCACGGAGCGATTTGCGCCGCCCTGCTGCCAGCTGTGATGGCAGCGAATATCCGAGCCTTGAACGCGCGCGAGCCGGAGAATCCCGCCTTAAAACGCTACGAATGCACTGCTCAGTTCTTGCTGGATGAGCGGGCGACGGCGCAGGACGCCTTGGATTGGATCAGCGAGACCAGCGCCCTTTTCGGCATACCAGGGCTCGCCGCTTACGGCCTGCGTGCGGGAGACTTTGACGAAATTGTGGACAAGTCCAGCAAATCCAGCAGCATGATGGGCAATCCCATTGAGCTAAGTGGCGACGAGCTAAATGCGATTCTGCGGGCGGCTCTTTGATGCGGAAAACTGCAGTGCGCGGACGAACCATCGTCACGATCTATCTCTTGATTGTGGCATCGATTCTGCTTGCCGACCGACTGGCAGCGCCTTCACCTGCAAGCGTAGAAAACGAGCTGATATTCATATCCGATACCAATTCGATTGACGCGAGTCGCGATTCCAATTCCGTCTATCGGATTGGCGTCGACGGAACGGGGCTGAAGCGCATCGTCGGCTCGATCGCGCACGGCGACGGCTATCTTCGCATCGCCGATATCGACTGCGAGCCAGTCTCACAGCAGCTCCTAATCGCCAGCCAGCGCCAAGATCTCAACGGCTTCCACCACGCGCTGCTGGATGGCTCTGGCCTGCATCTGGACCAACCGGCCGCTGGCGATCCGCTCACATCGCTGCGGCAAATCGCGCTGGCGCCGGACGGCATGCGGGTCATCGTATCGCGCCAATATCGGGAGTTCGCGCAGCCGCGCTTCGGTCTAGTGGCTGGCGATTTAAGCAGCCGGGTCTACGCGAGCGTCAAGCCGCCGACGGCGGAACGATCGTACCTGGCGCCCGTTTGGTCGCCGGCTGGCGACAGAATCGCCTACATCATCGGAGACCTATCCGGCTGACGGGCGGCTTAGCTTCAGGCTTGCGATTGCCGCGCCTGACGGGAGCGACGAACGCATCATCTTCGAGACGGCGCTGGCGCTGGCTGATATCGCTTGGTCGCCCGATGGCGCCTGGCTCGCCCTGAAGATGAGCGCGCAAATCTACAAGCTGCGCCCCGATGGCAGCGGCTTAACACAACTGAGCCATCATCCCGCGGGCGCCTCTTCTCCGCGCTGGTCGCCGGACGGAAAGCGCTTGAGCTTCGTCGCCCCCTCTTCCTTCTCAGGCTTCAATCAGATCATGACAATGGACGCGAACGGCGGCGACATCAGGCGGATCGCCAACATCCGCGGCGAGGTCGACATTGGTTGCTGGGCGCGCGTGGACACTGCGCCGTCGGTTTGATGCCGCTAGCGTGACAGCCAGGCAAACTTCCGCGGCGCGAAAACGCTCCAGATGACCGCCATGCCGAGCGCGAGCATCATGCTCAAGCAGACCAGCGTCGCGTGGTAGCCGAGGGTGGCGATCGCCAAGCCGCCAAGCACTGGACCGGCCACCTTGCCGAAGTTCTGCAGCATGCCGATCAAGCCCATGCCCGCCCCCAGATTCTCGGGGCTGATGCGATCGGACACCAGCGCGATGGCCGCCGGGAAAATCAGCGCTTGCGCCAAACCCAGCAACGCCGCCGGCGCGAGGAATAAGACACCCTGATCGAGCGCGCGAACCAGCGGCAATGCCGCCGCCAGGATCAGCATGCCCAGGCTGATCGCCGGCAGATAACCCCAGCGGTCGCTCAGACGGCCGCAGAAGGGTTTGCCCAGCACATGTACCGCTTCATTGAGACTGAAGAACAAGCCGACCAGCGCCACGCTGACGCCCGCTTCCACGGCGTAAATTGGCAGGAAAGCCTTGAGCGTGTAGAGCGCGATGAACGTGACCGCCTCCAGCCCGCCGGTCAGCCAGACGGCTGGCCTGCGCCCCCCGTCGCGGAGGGCGGCGCTGACCTGTCGCCAGACCGGCTCGCCCAGCCCTTTGCGTTTCCGCGCGCGCGTCTCCGGCAATCGCAGTATCGGCAGGAATACGGCGCAACTCAGCAGCCCGATGACGGTGAATACGGCAACGGCGTCCAGCGACAGCAGCAACCAGCCTGCCAAAGCCGGACCCACGATATACCCGCCGCTGCGCGCCATCTGGAACCAGCCGATGTCTTCGGCCGTGCTGTCCTTGCGCGAGAGCTCGGCGATGTACGCGAGGGTCACCGGACCGTAGATCGCCGTCGCCAGGCCATGGATCAGGCGCATCGCCAGGAGTTGTTCGGGCGTCTGGATGAAGCGGTAAAGAAAGGGCATGAAGGCGAAGAAGCCCGTGCCGACCAGCAGCCAGACGCGCCGTCCCCAGCGGTCGGACAGGATGCCGAAGAGCGGCTTGAGGAAGAGCCCGGTGATGGTGGAGACCGAGACGATCAAGCCCAGAAAGGCGCCCGACGCGCCCAGCCCGGCGGCGAAGATCGGCAGCAGCGGCGTCTTGCCCATCTGATAGGCCGAGCGCGCGATGAAATCCGCCAGCATTAATAGGAGGAAGGGTTTGGAGCGTTTCATTTGGAGGCAACCCGAGTATCACGAATTAGGAATGAACTAGATTGTTCCTGTTTGCAGTGTGAATTTTGAAGCAGTATTATACATTGTTGAACCTCTATAGCACCGTTACTTCTTCGGCGAAGTTACCCCTACTTGGAGATTTCGCGTGGGTTACAAATCAATTGACGCGCTTCAAAATGATCTAGCTAATCAGGTGTTCTATAATCGACAAGATCGTAAGAAGGCAGCGGGACGAGCGTTAGGTACTCTCGTTGAAGTAGTGACGTATTATTTGCTATGTTCGTGGGAACTTCGCAATCACATAGTAATTGAGCGCAGGTTACCCGAATTCGCCAACTCGAAAATTGTACATAACGTAGAGTTTTCGCTCCACCCTATCCGATCTTTGCACAAAATTGGAATGCAGCCCTATTTACGTCCCGTTACACCTGCGAAGATTCGAAAGCAATTGAATTTACTCGCGGATCTTAAATTGAAATCAAATCAAATCGTTACTAGCAGCGACATAAAGCGCAATGCCGCTGTGCTTGTCGAGACTCAAGCTGGCCCCTTTGTTGCCCATGTTGACCATCTCAGCGAGGCTTCTTGTGATCTCACTATCGCTGAACTTGACCGTGAACCGTTTGCAATTTTCGAGTGTAAACGCGTTGGCGTAGAGGAAGGGATGAGGAAAGGCCCTCAGACCATCGAGAAAGCAAAACAGGGTGCATACGTTGCGCAATCTGTTTCGTCGCTTCAGAAGGTAAGAAGCCGAAGTGGACAGATTCAAGGTATCATTGAGGAAGCCGACGGCAACTTTCGGATGGCTCCGTATCAAAGTATGTTGCGTGAAGTAATAAACGCAGAATCGTTATCCGAGTTTCCTGGTTTCATGCTCACTGTGGGGGTTGTGAGCAATCACGGAAACTGGTTTACGTCGGACAATTACAACAAAGAACTCCACGTGCTGGCTCAGTCTTATGATTGGCTACTGTTCCTAACTGATCAAGGACTGAACCAGTTTATCGAGGAAATTCTGATTAACCCAAGGCCAGAACTAGAATCGGCAAAAAGAGCATTCTTGCGCAGCTACTCTGGCACTTCAGGCAATAATAGATTCACCAAAGTAAAGATGGATGTTTCCGCAGATGAATCTCTTCGAAACTTTTTTCAACGTCATAGTTCCCAAATCGACACATGGTTCAACGTTATCGCTCCCAAAAGCATGTCAATAACTGCATTGAAAAGGGACTTGAGTACACTGACATCCAAACCTCGTTGAAGGAAATTGCGAAGTGACGGCTGGACGAAATAACGCAGAATCTCTTAGCCAACATTGGTGTACTCCGCCGAAGTACGTCAATATAATACGAGAGTTCTTTGGTGGGACTATTGACCTTGACCCATGCTCTAATCACCATTCAATCGTAAATGCTACAGTAGAATACTCTCTGCCCGAAGTTGATGGTTTGCATGCATCTTGGGATTTCCCTACAGTCTTCATCAATCCCCCGTATGGAAGAGATCGTAACAGAGGGACAACGATATATCATTGGCTCCAAAAGTGTGCTGAGGCCCACAGGACGCACGGTGCGGAAGTGCTTGCGCTAGTACCGGTCGCCCCAAACACTAAGCACTGGAAAGAGTGTGTATTCAGCGTGGCCACTGCAATAGCATTTCTTTACGATACGCGTTTGAAGTTCTTGGTGGATGGAAAAGCCGGAGGTAAAGGAGCCCCAATGGCCTGCGCGATGGTGTATTGGGGACTCCATTACGAGCGTTTTGAAGATTATTTCCTCGAATTTGGCGCTGTGTGCGATATTCGTCACTTGCATCGAAAGCCAGTAGGGTTACGGCGGCAATTCAGTCTGTGGGCTCACGAGATATAATGTCTCATCTCACTTGTCCACCTTCAGCACAACCTTGCCGAAGCCTGCGTTGCTCAGCATCGTATTGAACTCGGCCATGTCCCCGTCGACGATGTCGCTGAACTTGTCGCATACGCCATCGATATCGCCGGCAATCTCGGCATAGGCGGCCTTTTCGTAATCGGTCGGCTTGTAATCGCCCAGGTTGACATTGAAGCTCAAGTTGCTCAACTGGGTCGCCAGGCGGTCGCCGTTGTTCATGGCATCGGGCCAGCCAGGTCGTGTGTCGGGAATCATCAGCTCCTTCTCCACTTCCAACACTTGCTCCTCCAGCGCCTTCGCCGCCTCGATGATGCCAGCGGCTGCGTCGAGCCCGGCGAGCCGTTCGCGCCAGCCTTTCAGCTGCGCCCGCAGGTCGCGCATCTGATTGATGGCGCCGTGCGTGGCCGAGACTTTGTCGCGGATTTTGATGAGCAGGTCAAACTGCGCTTGCAGGTCGGCTTGGCTGGCGCTGACGCCGGCTTCTTTCACGATCTCGAACTCCTGGCTGAGTTCTTCGTCGCTGACCGTCAGCGTCACGCAGTAGGCGCCGGGCACGGCGTGGGGACCCTTGATGAAACCCTGCTGGTTGTCATCGTGCGGGGCGATCTTGCGCGCGTCCGGGTAGCGCAGGTCCCAGATGAAGCGATTCCAGCCGGCCTTCGAGGGGATGCGCAGTTCTTTTGGCTTGTCGTCCGCCGTGTTTGCTGACGCGGGCGACACAGGCGCCGCCCCTACATCTTCATCGGCGTGGATGCTCTTGAAAGTCTTGACCTCGACGCCGTCGGCGTCGACGATGCGCAGCGTGATGGTCGACTCCGGCTGCTCGCGCAGGAAGTAGGTGATGACCGCGCCCTTGGGCGGGTTGCTTCCGCTGTCGAGGTAAGTATGTTTGACGCCGTGCTCGGGCGTCTCCTCCTTGACGTAGGCGGCCACCATGCCCAGGGTGCTCATGTACTGCTTGCCGTCGCCGCTCTCGAACAGACCTTCGAAGACTTTGGGCAGATGGCGCTCGACCGTGCCGGGCTTGAGCAGACGAGCCCCCTCCCCAAACCCCTCCCCCATAAAGAGGGAGGGGCTTTTTTCTCCCCTTCCCTCCCCTGTGGGGGAAGGGGCCGGGGGATGGGGGATTGCGACCTGACGCAATACGCCAACATCATCAAGGATCCAGAACGAACGACCATGCGTGGCAACGACCAGGTCTGTTCCCTTGATCTTGAGGTCGTAGATCGGCGCAATGGGCAGATTCAACTGGAAGCGCTGCCAGCTTTCGCCAGCGTCGAACGAGACGTACAAGCCGAACTCGGTGCCGAGATAGAGCAGCCCCTCCCGCTCCGGGTCTTCGCGAAGGACGCGGCAGAAGTGATCGCCGGCGACGCCGGCGACGATCAGCGTCCAACTCGCGCCATAGTCGGTCGTCTTGAAAACATAAGGCGCGTAGTCGTCGTTTTTGTAGCGCGTGGCAGTGACGTAGGCGGTGGCGGGGTCATGCGGCGACGGCTCGATCATGGTGAACATCGACCACTCGCCCAAACCAGGCGAGGTAATCTCCGTCCAGTTTTCGCCATGGTCGCGCGTGATATGCAGCAAGCCATCATCGGAGCCGGCCCAGATGACTCCCGGCTCATGCGGCGATTCCGCCAGCGTGTAGACGGTCGCGTAGTGCTCGGCGCCGACCGCGTCTCGGTTGATCGGACCGCCCGAGGGCTTCAATGTCTCGGGGTCTGCCTTTGTCAAATCCGGGCTGATCTCTTGCCAGCTCTGCCCTTCGTCGGTCGTCTTCAAAATCTGATTGCCGCCGATATAGATGACGCTGCTGTCATGCGGCGAGAAGACGATGGGGTAGGTCCAGGCGAAGCGGTATTTGTCGGCGCCCGCGCCCAAGCCGGTTGAGCTGCGGGGCCAGGTCGCAATCAGGCGAATCTGCTGTACGCGATGGTCGTAGCGCTGCAAGCTGTTGCCGCCGCCCGGCGAGCTGCCGATAGCGCCGACATAGACGATATTCGAGTCAGCCGGATCCACGGCGATGTAACCGCTCTCGCCCGAGCCGATGATGTCGCAGTCTTCCCAGGTGATGGACGAATAGCGGCTGCGGCTGGGCACGCGCAAGCTCGAGTTGTCCTGCTGCGTGCCGTAGACGTAGTAGGGCTCATTGCTATCGACATCAAGGTGATAAAACTGCGAGGTCGGCTGGTTGTAAATGCTCGACCAGGACAACCCGCCGTTCAGCGAGACGCAAGCGCCGCCGTCATTGCCGTGGATCATGATCTTGTTGTTTTGCGGGTGGATCCAGAGGTCGTGGTCATCGCCGTGCGGCGTCGTGATCTCCATGAAGTTGTGCCCGCCATCGGTCGATTTCCAGAAATTGAGATTGTTGATGTATATCGTGTTGGCATCCAGCGGGTCAGCCGTCAGGTGCATATAATACCAGGCGCGCGAGATGAAGCGGTTGTCCTTGCTGCCCACGACCCAGGTCTCGCCGTAATCGTCGCTGCGGTAAATGCCGCCAGCGGGCTGGTTCTCGATGATCGCCCAGACGCGCCCGGGCTGCGCCGGCGAGGCCGCCAAGCCAATCTTGCCCAATAATCCCTCCGGCAGTCCCTTATTTCGGCTGATTTCCTCCCAGCTGTCGCCGCCGTCCATTGAGCGCCAGATGCCGCTGCCGTCGCCGCCCGAGGAGATATTCCAGAAATTGCGATAGGCTTCCCAGAAAGCGGCGTAGATGACGCGCGGGTTGTTCTGGTCGATGGTCAGGTCGATGGCGCCCGCTTTCTCGCTGACATGCAGGACCTTCTCCCAAGTCGCGCCGCCATCCTGCGAGCGATAGACGCCGCGTTCCGGATTGGGACCAAAGGCGTGCCCGAAGACGGCCGCGTAGACCAGATCGGCGTTCTGCGGATGACTGCGAATCTTGGCGATCTGACGCGTTTCTTTCATACCCAAGTGCTTCCAACTGCGCCCGGCATCGGTCGATTTGTAAATGCCGTCGCCGATGGAGACATCAATGCGGATGGTGGTTTCGCCCGTGCCGGCGTAGATGACGTTGGGGTCGGCCGGCGCCACTTCGAGCGCGCCGACGGACGATGAAGTGAAATAGCCGTCGCTGATGTTCTCCCAATACTGCCCGGCATCCGTGGTCTTCCAGACGCCGCCGCAGACGCCGCCGAAGTAAAAGGTGTTGGTATCGCGCGGGTCGCCGGCGACAGCGACGACGCGCCCGCCGCGGAAGGGTCCGATGCAGCGGAACTCGGCCAGCCCGGCGAATGTGGAGTCGGTCATGGGGGTGTCCTTTGGTTGATGAGAGCAATGGCGTATTCTAGCGTGGGGAGTTTGGGTTTACCACCGAGCGCGCCGAGGGCGCGGGGGATTTATTTGAACCACGAAGACACGAAGGTCACGAAGACAAATCCGTAGGGGCGAGATGGTGAGTCGTCCCTACGACTGAGAGGCGCTACCAAACCGAGGATTCTTGTCCAAAATCTCGAGTAAAGTATCGCCACAGACATTCTGCCGCTTTGTCAACTGTGCATATTCGGCAATCGTCTGGCTGATTAAACATACCTAACAATGTAAATTCTAGAGCGGGCCTTCCTTCAAGCTCAACTACACAAGCCAAACCATTATAGGAATTCGTGTCGAAGAATGACATGTTCCCATGCTTTTCATAGTACCCGATTCCGATGAGTCCAAGGTTGTCACTTTTCCAGATCGCACAACTCTTCTTGATTTTGCCATCATGATAAACATGGCATTTGAAGATCGTGTGTGATTCGTCGCGAATTCGTGTTTGAATTCGATCGTCCGACGTTTCAAATGCGCTGAGAGCTTCACCAAAATAGCCGCGGATTCTAGCAAGAGCCTCAAAGAGAAAGTCATCCTTTTCCATATCAGTAAGATCTCGACCCATCTGTGGTAATGGAATCTCACGACCTCCAGATTTGACAGAGCTAGGTTCAGCCTTTGTCTTTCCATCCCAAGTAGTCCAGTCTTCAGGGATTTTATCCCAACGCAAAGGTATAGCGTTGTGCAGCGCTTTCAATAGCTGTACTGTCGACTCCTGTGAGTCATCAAAGTCCACCCACTGATGATCATCTAACGGTGGAGGCACAAACGTCCGGCGATTCAGCCGAACGGTGACGAGAGGCTTCTGCAGTAGAGCAGCATGCTGAAGTTCCTTTTGGCAGGTTTCCGAATTTTGCGAATGGTCAGATATACAGAACAGGAAGATATCGCACGCTTCAATGTTTGCAGGGAGTTGCGGGTCTGCGGGATTCGCTCCCATCATGTCGCGTTGGAATCGCCAAGACTGATAGATGTCGTATGCTATCAGATCCTCGATCCTCTTTGCGGCTGCCGCGTCTTTGCGCGCATGGCTTATGAAAACGGTCATTGCATCACTCTGATATTTGTTCATTGCCTGCCATTATACAATGCGTAAGCCCTGAATGTAGCCGTCGCTATTCAAGTCGGACGACTCACCGTCTTGCCCCAACACTTTCTTCGTGCCCTTCGTATCTTTGTGGTTCACAATACGAAATCTCGGTGAACTCGCTTAACTCGGCGCCCTCGGTGGTGAAGAAATAAACTCCATATCTTCTGCGCCTCTACAATGCAACCAACGCCTGACAGGCCTCGCTCTCAAAATTGTCCCGCAGCCAGTCGGCTCGCTCGCGCACGTGCTCCCGCGCCAACTGCGCCAAGCCTTCGTCCTTCATCCAATCAACTTTCTTGTTCTCCCGCAGCAAGCCGCGCAGCGTCAGATATTGTCCCTTGCGGCCATTGC
>JAPOYS010000105.1 GCA_026706455.1 Chloroflexota bacterium
CCTGTTTTGGCCTTGAGAGGGCCACGTCCTAGGCCGCTAGACGAATGGGGCTCGTTTATGATTGTATTCAAATGCTGCCGCTTGGTCAAGACGGCGCGAGGAAACCCATGCGTTCCTGCGCCAGCTTGAGCGTCGCCTCCGCGATCGCCGCCGCCTTCTCCCGTCCCAGCCGCAGCACTGAGTCAAGATAACCAGCTTCGTTCATCAGTTGGTAGTAGCGCTCCTGCAGCGGTTCCAGCGTGGACACGACGCTGTCAGCCACCGCGCGCTTCAGATCGCCGTAGCCGCAGCCAGCAAATTTCGCCTCGATTTCTTCGTTGCGTTCGCCCGCGATCGCCTGATAGATCGTCAACAGATTGTTGACGCCAGCGCGCTCCGCCTGGTCGCTGAAACGGATATCACGATGTGAATCGGTGACCGCGCGCATGATCTTCTTACGCGCGCGCGCCAGGTCGTCGAGCAGGAAGACGGCGTGATTCTCAGAATCTTCGCTCTTGGACATTTTGGCCGTCGGGATGTCCAGCCCCATGATGCGGGCGCCCGCCTGCGGGTTCATCACCGACGGGAGCGTAAAGGTCTCGCCATACAAGTGATTGAAGCGCTGCGCCAGATCACGCGTGAATTCCAGATGCTGGTTTTGATCATCGCCGACCGGCACCAGGTCGGCGTGATACAGCAGAATATCCGCAGCCATCAAGCTGGGATAATTGAGCAAGCCGGCGCCAATAGATTCCTGCGCCTGCTTCGCCGACTTGTCTTTGAATTGCGTCATCCGCTGAAGCCAGCCCAACGGCGCCATACAGGTGAGCATCCAAGCCAGTTCTGAATGCGCAGGCACGTGCGACTGCACGAATATCGTCGAGACCTCCGGGTCGATGCCCGCCGCGATGTACATGGCGGCGCTCTCGCGCGTTTTCTGACGCAACTCGAGCGGATCTTGCGTCACCGTAATCGCATGCAAGTCGACCACGCAGTAGAAGCAGTCGTAATCGTGTTGGACTTCGACCCACTGCTTCAACGCGCCCAGGTAGTTGCCGATCGTGAGATTGCCCGAGGGCTGTATGCCGGAGAGGACCCGTGGTTTATTGTTGGAGTCAGCGCCCATTGCACCATCCGCGGAATGTCAATCATTTGTGACGGGAAGATTCTAGCATTGTAAGGCGAGCGCTTCAACCAGAAACAGGCGCTAATAGCGTTCCTTGAGGGCGCGTTCAATCTGTCGATTGGCGTCGCGCTTGGCGAGATCGGCTCTTTTGTCATAGCGCTTTTTGCCGCGCGCAATGCCAATCTCTACCTTAGCGCGGCCGCGTTCGAGGTAGACCTCTAGCGGGATGGCCGTCATCCCGCTTTCCCGAATGCGACTGATGATCCGGTTGATTTCCCGCCGGTGCAGCAAGAGTTTCCGCGGCCGCCGCGGGTCGCTGTGCCCAAATATGTTTGCCTCTTTGTAGGGCGCAATATGCGTGTTCATCAGCCACAACTCGTTCCCCTGCTCCTGCACGAATCCATCGCCGATATTGATGTTGTGATTGCGGATGGACTTGATCTCGGACCCAAGCAAAACAAGACCGGCGTCGTAGCGATCTTTGACCAGGTAATCCCGGCGCGCCTTGCGATTCTTGGTGATTGTCTTTCTGCCAGCGCTCATGATGGGTATTGAATTGCGACAGTTTCACCCGCCGCCAGGAAGCAGCGATATCCGGCTAGGATACAGTTGGTTTTAGCCAGCTTCAAGATAGGGGCTGCCAGGCGCGCTGGAAGTCTTTGGCTTTTATCCGCTCAGCGGCAAACTCGGCGAGTACGCCGCGCGAGACGCCAATGACGCGCAATATCGCCGAGTCATCGCCGCAATGTATGAGCCCGGCCGCGACTGCCTCAATGCCTTCAGGCAGGTCATCAAATAAAGAAGCAACGGTATGCAATACCGTGTCAAGGCGTTGGCTCAATTCAGGACCCGGTATGGAGCAAACACGCATCACAAGCGTATTGCCAAGCTCCGTTGATTGGATATCGGTCTCCGACTGAGCAATTTCAAAATCATCGATCGCCGCAGCGACCAGTTCAACAAATGCGGCCACGTCAGCGACAACAACGACGGGCGGCGTACCGGCTTCCGGCTGCGAACGCTCCATTGGAACAGGTTCGACGCCGGGCTCTTCCGCCTCGTCGGACGAATCCGCGCCGCTCCGCGGTTCTTCCTCCAATTCGGGCGAAACGCTACTTGGTTCGTCGCCGGCTACGGCGGGTTCACTCGTCGGTTCCGTTACGACGATCACCTGCGCCTCGGGCGGCGGCAAGATCTCGGACAACAACTGCGGAAGATCTACGGCGCCCGATAAGACCAAGCCTCCGCCTGCAACAATGATCAGCAGGACTAGGAGCATTGCCAGGCGGCCGCGCCAAGACGCGCCGTCGGAATCCGAGACGGCCTCGCGCGGCAAGTTCTCCCAATCTTCGATTTGGTAGTCGGCGGCGCTCTGCGCGCCAATCGGCTCGCTTGAATCAAAGGCGATGAGATCGGGATCTTTCGATTGCGCCTCGAGGACGTCCGCCTTCAACTCGCGCGCGCCCGGATAGTCCGGATCCAGCGCCAACACGCGTTCAAGCGCGGCTTGCCCCATTCCCGCATCGCGCAAGGCGTGGGTATAGACCCACCACAGGTGGGCGCTGCCGGCATCGTCTTCTACCAGCGGCGCCAAGAGTTCTTGCGCCCGCTCGAGTTCATCGTTCTCAATTAACTCATATGCCTGCCGCAGCAGCGCAGTGCTTGTGTCGCTCATAGATTCGCCTTCAGGTTCGCGGCTGTTGACGCTATGCGGCTAGGTACGCCAAAATCGTAGCCTGAGCGCTCTCGCTACTCCACATAGAAGCTGCTTGCAATTCTGCTGATTAGCAGTCTACAGCCGCTTGAATTTCGGCGCAACGAAAAAGCCCACCAACAATGGTGAGCTCGTCGGCGATGCCCTGAAGAGGACTCGAACCTCCACCCCGTTAAGGACACGGCCCTCAACCGTGCGCGTCTGCCAGTTCCGCCATCAGGGCAAACAACAGAGCCAAGTATAGGCTTTTGCCGTAAAATGTCAATGCCGCGCAGTCCGCGCCCATGTGTCTAATTCATCTTGAGCAAGCAGGTTTCCTGCCGTATCATACGGCGCTAGCCCGGACACGAACGTCTACAGAAGGTCTTCACATAATGCGCATTGCGCTGGATGCGATGGGAACGGACAACCGCCCGTTGAGCGATATCGCCGGCGGCGTGCTGGCCGCCAACGAATTTGGCGATACCATCGTTCTTGTTGGCGACAAGCGCATGATCGAAGCGGAGCTCAAGAATCACGCTGTTGAGACGAGCAATGTTGAAATCTTGCATGCGCCAGACGACATTGCCATGGATGAGAAACCAACTGATGTTCTCAAGTTGGGCGCCTCTTCGTCTATACATGTCGCCCTCGAAGCCGTCAAGAACGGCGATGTTGACGCCTTTGTCACGATGGGCAATACCGGCGCCGTGCACGCCCTCGCTACGCTGAAGACGCTTAGACGAATCCCCGGCGTTAAGCGCCCGGTCTTGTCGGCGCTGTTCGCCATCAACGATCACCGCATGATTTTCCTGGATGTTGGCGCCAACACGGATGTCAAGGCGGAGTGGGTGCCGCAATTCGCGATGATGGGCAGCATCTACGCCGAGCGCGTCATGCGCTGCGCCAAGCCTCGCATTGCCCTGCTCTCCAACGGCGCGGAAGAAATCAAGGGCAATCTGCTGATTCGGGAAGCGGCGCAACTGCTGCGCCACAGCAAGATGAACTTCGTCGGCAACGTGGAGCCGGTCGAGCTAATGACGTCGGTTGCCGATGTAATCGTCATGGATGGATTCGTTGGCAATATCGTGCTGAAGATGTTTGAAGCCACCACCCATTATGTGGCGACCCTGCTGCGGCAAGAATTCCGCAACGACGCCTTTTCCATGTTGGGCGGCGCGCTTGCGCGGCCCGCCTTCAATCGCATTAGACGCCGCGTGGATACATCGCAAATTGGCGGCGCGCCACTGCTGGGTGTGAACGGTGTTGTCATAATTGGGCACGGCGGGAACTCCGCTATCGGCATCAAGAACGCCATTCAACAGGCGCGATCGGCCGTGCGCGAGAATGTCATCAGCGCGATTCGCAGCGGCATCGCGCAGGAATTGACGTAAACCGGAGCAAGCCAGCATGGAGCTTATGCGCAACGGTCGCAAGCGGGTCGTCATCACCGGCTTGGGCGTCGTCTCGCCGCTGGGGCGCAAAGTTGATTTCTGGGACGCGATTGAAGCGGGAACCTCCGGCATCCGCAAGCTGCAAAACATTGAGTCCAAGCATTTGAATGTGCGCATCGGCGCCGAGGTGCTTGACTTCGATTCGTCCGCGTATATCCCGCCCAAACAGGCGCGGCGCATGGGACGAGCGACGCAGTTTGCCGTGGTCGCCGCCATGATGGCGCTTGAGGATTCGGGACTGACAATCGACGGCGTCCGCGAGAACGGGCAGCGCGTGGCGACGATCATTGGCAGCACGCTCGGCAGCTATGAAGTTGGTGAAGCCGGGATACGGGTATGGCGCGATTCCGGCTACAAGCGCGCGAATCCGATGAGCATTGTCAACGCGCTGCCAAACATGCCCGGTCATTATGTGAGCACGATGCTGAAGGCTCTTGGGCCGCTGGTCACGCCATCAGTCGCTTGCGCCACCGGGATACAGGCGGTTGGCGAGGCCAGCGATTTGATCCAGCTGGGAAAATGCGACATCGCCCTCGCCGGCGCAATTGACGCGGTCATGTTTGATTACATCCTGGCTGGATTCAGCGCCACGCGCGCGCTCACCCGCGATTACAATGACGCGCCGGAGCAAGCCAGCCGTCCCTTCGACGCCGATCGGTCTGGCTTCGTGCTTGGCGAAGGCGGCGCGGTATTCATCGTGGAGAGCCTGGAGCGCGCCTGCGAGCGCGATGCCAATATCTACGCGGAGATTCTGGGTTATGCCTCGTCCTCCGACGCCTATCACGTCGCCGCGCCGGATCCGGATGGCGGCGGCGCCAAGCGAGCCATGCAGTGGACGCTGGACGACGCCCGCATAAATCCATCGGAAGTCGAATACATCAATGCGCACGGCTCGTCGACGGTCGCCAACGACGCCATCGAAACCGCGGCTGTGAAACAGGTCTTCGGCGAAGACGCCTATACGATCCCGGTGACCTCAACCAAGAGCATGATCGGGCATGCGATGGCCGGCTGCGGCGCCTTGGAGTTGTCAGCTTGCCTGATGACGCTGGAAAGAGAAACGCTACACCCGACTGTAAACTACGATACGCCGGATCCAGCCTGTGACTTGGATTACGTGCCCAATGAGGCGCGCCATGTGCCCGGCATCCGGACCTTGATGTCCAACAGCTTTGGCTTGGGCGGTCAGAACGCTTCGATTATTCTGCGCAAAGTCTAAGGGTATTGGCGACCTATGTCTCGAGTCATCACAATCATCGGCGGCGGACTGGCGGGCAGCGAAGCCGCCTGGCAATTGGCCGAGCGCGGCCACGACGTGCAGCTGTCTGAGATGCGTCCAGCCAAATCGACGGGCGCTCACGTAAGCGACCGGCTGGCGGAGCTCGTATGCAGCAACTCGCTGGGTTCCAAACTGTCGGACCGAGCCACCGGCATCTTGCAAAATGAAATGAAGATGCTGGGCTCGCTGCTCATCGGCTGCGCGGAAGCAGCGGCGGTGCCCGCAGGCGGCGCGCTGGCGGTAGATCGCACCCTTTTTGCCGAACTGGTTACTTCACATCTGACGGCGCATCCAAGAATAAAAGTAAGGCGCGAGGAAGTCACACGCTTGCCGCTCGACGCTCCAGCCATCGTCGCGACGGGTCCCTTAACCTCGCCGGCGCTGGCTGAAGATATCGGCAAGCTTACCGGCGAGGAGCATTTGTACTTCTATGATGCGATTTCGCCGATTGCGCGCGCCGACAGCATTGACATGACGCGCGCCTTTTATGGGAATCGCTACAGCCGCGGCGATGACGATGCGGGCGACTACATCAATTGCCCGCTGGAAAAGGATGAATATCGCCAATTTGTGCGCGCGTTAAAAGCGGCCGAAACGATTGAACTGCGCGACTTTGAACGGGAGGACCCGAACTTTTTCGAGGGCTGCGTGCCGATTGAAGAGCTGGCGAAAAGAGGCGATGACACGCTGGCATTTGGTCCAATGCGCCCAGTCGGCTTGACAAATCCGCACACGGGCAGGCGGCCGCACGCGGTTGTTCAGTTGCGCAAGGATGACATCGCCGGCAGCTTGTACAATATTGTCGGCTTCCAAACGAATATCCGCTGGGGCGAGCAGAAAGAGATCCTGCGCCTGATTCCTGGGTTGGAGACGGCCGAATTCATCCGCATGGGCCAAATGCATCGCAATACCTTTCTCAACGCGCCGGCGCTGCTTGCGCCCACGATGCGCTTCCGCCGCCGGGAACAGCTCTATTTCGCGGGCCAGATCACCGGCGTTGAGGGATATGTCGGCAACATCGCGACCGGCTTGCTCGCCGCCTTAAATCTGGCGCGCCAGCTCAATGGTTTGCCCGATTGGATCCCGCCGGCAGACACGATGCTCGGCGCCTTGTGCTATTATGTGACCCATGCCGATCCGATGCGCTTCCAGCCGATGAAGGCCAATTTGGGAATCCTGCCGCCGCTTGCGAAAAAGATCCGAAACAAAGCGGCGCGCAAAGCCGCCTATGCCGCGAGGGCGCGAATCAGCATGACGCAATCGCTTCAGGACTTAGATGACGCCTGCATCAATCGATCACTGAACATTCCGCTGCGCGAGCTGCTATGACCCAAGTCCATCAAACAAATAATTTTCCGGCGGAGCGTGGCTACCTGGTAGGCATCGCATTGCAGCAAGAACACGCGCTGCTCACGGTCGAGGATTCACTGGCTGAGCTAGCGCTCTTGGCACAGACGGCCGGCATCCGGGTCGTTGGGCAAACTTTCCAGCGGCTGCGACAGATTAATCCCAAGACCTTGATCGGCTCGGGCAAGCTGCAAGAAATCCTGGATGATGTGGCGCTGTACGACGCCGCTGTGCTGATCTTCGATGAGGAACTATCGCCTCGTCATCAGCGCGAGTTGGAAAAGCAGCTGGGCGAGGAGCTGCGTTTGCTCGATCGTTCGGCGCTGATACTCGATATCTTCGCCCAACACGCGCGGACCAGCGAAGGCGTTTTGCAGGTAGAACTAGCGCAATACGAATACAGGCTGCCGCGCTTGACCCGGCAATGGACGCACCTGGCGCGCCAGGCCGGCGGTGGCGGCGCGCGCGGCGGCTCGGGCGGCGTGGGCTTGCGGGGACCAGGCGAGACCCAGCTGGAAGTTGACCGCCGCGAAATCACGCGAAAGATCACCAAGCTGAAGCGCGACTTGGAGCATGTGCGCGCGCATCGACATCTTCATCGCCGGCGGCGGCAAAGCTCGGGTTTGCCCCTGGTGGCGCTCGTCGGATATACCAATGCTGGCAAATCGACATTGATCAATGCCTTAACGAATGCTGGCGTTTACGCCGCCGACCAGCTGTTTGCCACGCTGGACCCCACCACTCGGCGTCTGCAATTGCCCAATCGGCGCGAGGCGCTGATAAGTGATACCGTCGGCTTCATCCAGAAGTTGCCGACGACCTTGATCGCCGCCTTTCAGGCAACGTTGGAGGAAGTGATCGAAGCCGACCTGCTGCTGCATGTGGTGGACGCCAGCCACCCCAATGCCGCGCAGCATATCGAGGCAGTCGAAGACACGCTGGCGGAGATCGACGCGTCCGCCATTCCGCGTATACTGGTGCTAAACAAGACCGACCAACTTGCCGGACCCGTTCCCAAATTCTCGCTCATAGACACATACCAAGGCACGGCGGCGATTTCGGCTAAGGAGGCGCAGGGCATTGACGAATTGCTTCATTTGATCCGCGATACGCTCGAGACGCGCATGACCGCGCTCGAAGTCGTCATCCCCTATCAGACGGGACAGGTGTATTCCGATCTCTATGACAAGGGCTACATCGAGTCCGAGCAAACAGATCAGTCCGGCTGGCGCTTGACCCTTCGCCTGCCTGAAGACGCGCGTGACAATTATCGCCAATTTGTAGTTGTGGAGAGATTCTAGCACCGCAGAAACGCCGAATTAGCGCAGCTATGCCGGTATTTGAACCCAATAAAACTCGGGCTTAAAGCGGCTGTGCAGGAACAGGCGCATGTCGTCGGACAAGGCGATGGCGAGCGGCGCCGGAATATCAGAGAAGACGACAACTTCCACATCTTGATTATCGCAGCCATTGTCTAAGCACTGCGACGGCTCAATCCGTCCGATGACGCCGCGTGTGCCCAGGGCGTACGAGAAATAAAGATAACCGTCGGCGCCAATGGCGATATTGGACGTATTCTGCAAGCCCGAAACCAGCGGCTTGACAGGCGAGAATCCCTCGTCAGCATCCACTGCAAAATACTCAATGCCACGCCTGGCGCTGCCGCCATTGGCGAAGTAAACGTGGTTGGCGTCGCGGACGATGCCCGTCGGCGCGCGCAGTTCGCTGACGACGGCGCGCGGTTCGGCGCCCGAAGGCAACTCGAATATAGAATTCGCGCGCGTGTCGGTAAACAGGAAACTGCCTGCGTTGAGGCGCGCGATGCCCCAGGGCGCTTCCAAATCACTCGCCACGCTGATTGGCGCCCCGCGGCGTTGATCGACTTTCCACAGGTTGCCGCTGTCCGGATCTGGCGCCCATAGGTCAAAACCAGCTTCAGTCGCTTCGGCGATGATATTGTTGCCGTTGCGGACGCCAAATACAAAGGTGACGGTGTCGCCGCTGCGATCGTCGATCTTATAAATCGTCCAATCGCCGTTGCAGACGGTGTAGAGCGCATTGTCGAACCAAACGATACCATTCGGTCGCTGTACATTGCCGACCATCAACTCCAGGTCGGCTTGCAGAAATGGCCGTTCCAGCGCGCCGAAACGAGCTTCGTCGGCAGCTGTCGAATTGGCCTCAGTGGGCGCGGCGGGAGCGCGGATCTCAACTTCGGCTTGTTGCGCAACCGGTGTCGCCGCTTGCCCGTGTATCACGGTCGCCAGCACGAAGAGGACGATAAGAGCGAGGAAACGAATGGTAGGCGCCTGCGGTGAATACATTGTACCTGAATGATAGTGGCTCGGTTGCACCTTACTGTGGTGGCATTCTACAACGCTTGAGCGCATCCAACTAGCGGCAGCGCGCCGGCCTTCCCGGACGTCCTGGGCTAGCGAACAAGGTACGTCAATCGATAAAGTATAATCGGACGGCATACTGAACCATTGGAGAGCATTGATGCCTGGCTGGCGCGCGTCCATAGCGTCTTTTGGTGGAGGCTAACGCGTGACCCCAGCGAAAGCCGCAAGAGAATCCAGCAACTACGAGGCGGAGGTCATTCCGGGCATTGAGCCATTTGCTCTGGACGAGCTGCGCGCGAAGTGCGCTCGCCAGACCATCCGCCCCACTCGCGCGCGACCGGGATTCGTGCGTTTCGCATTCAGCGGTCCACCGACGGAGCTGAACGCGTTACGGTCGGTCATTGCGATCTACCGAGTTCATACCTTCGATATCCCGCGTCCGAAAGCCTTGCTCGGTCATCAGCACTTTGCGCGACTCGTGACCGCGCTCGCGGATATCATGCGTCTGTTTCCGCGCGCGCCTCAGACCCTCGGCATCGGCGCCGCTGGCTCGGAATCGTCTGTGTTGCGCCGCTTGCGCCGGGAGTTGGCTCAGGCGCTGAAACTGGAAGAGAGCAAAGACAAGGGCGAGTTATTCATTCGCCTCGCGCCGGACAGCCACAAGACATGTTGGGAAGTGCTGGCGCGGACGACGCTCATGCCGCTGGCGAAAAGGGCGTATCGAGTAGACGATGTGCCCGGATCGCTTAACGCCACCGTTGCTTACGCCTTGACGCAAGTCAAGCCACTGCGTGGAAGATCAACGGTCGTCAATCTCTGCAGCGGCGCGTCCACAATCTTGATCGAACATGCGCTGCAACGCCCGCAAGATCGGCTTATCGCGATCGACAATAGCGCGGCTGTCATCGCGGCTGCCAGGCGGAATGGCGCCGCCAGCGGAACAGGGCTTAGCATTAGTCAGCTGCGCGCGGATGCGACGAATACCCCGTTGCCGCCTCACATGGCCGACCAACTCTACGCAGACTTGCCCTTTGGCAACCTGGTAGGCTCTCATGCGGAGAACAAGCTTCTTTATCCGGACATACTGCGCGAGGCGGCCCGTCTGGCGCGTCCGGCTGCGGGCTTTATCGTATTGACGCACGAGATCAAATTGATGCGCGAAAGCCTACCGGCGTCGCCCTGGGTGCTAATCAACGAAACCAAGATTAACCTGCGAGGACTGCATCCGCGCATATTTGTGCTGGAGCGAAACTCGACTAGGATAGTAGGTGATTTCGCCGCCGACCGATGAAGGAAACTGATGCATATCCGGATTCTGCTATTCGTCTTGGCAGCCGCTTGGTCAGCAGCCTGCCGCTCGGCGCAAGGTGAGTTGGCGCTCCATGTTAGCGTCATTGTGGATGGGCAGGAAAAGAGCTACAGCTTTGCCAGCGACCTGTCAGTCGACCAAGTGCTGGCGAACGCGCAGATAGAATTGGGTCCGCGCGACCGCGTTAGCCATCCGCTCGTCGCGGCGATTAGCGATGGGATGCGCATTTCAATTCGACGAGTATCAGAAACGCAGATTTGCGAGCAGGAAGAGGTCGCCTTCCAGCGGCGGCGCCTGCCGAGAGAAGGCATTCCAGCTGGCGAGCTGCGGCCAGGGCAAGCGGGTATTCCTGGCTTGCGCGAGGTCTGCTATCGCATCCTGCTGGAGGATGACAAAGAAGTTCAGCGTGAGCCACTCGGACCTCCAACCAAACTGCGGGACGCTGTTGACGCGATCGAATACGTGGGTCCGGCGCATCAGGTCGAACCCATTGCGCTGCCTGGTCGGCTCAGTTACATCAACAATCAGAACGCCTGGACGATCAAGGCGAGCGCGGCCAATAAGCGCGCTCTGACGAGCAGTCATAGGCTGGACTCCCTCGTGTTTCACCAGCGGCAAGACGGCGCCTACCTGCTTTTCACCAGCGAAACGGCAGGGACGGACGACTTCTTTAATGAAATGTGGCTCGTCTCGACCGGCGACGATGCGGAAGCGCTACGCATGACGCCGACCGACGTGCTCTTCGCCGCCTGGCGTCCTGGCGCCAGCAACACAATCGCGTATTCCACCGGTGAACGCAGCCTGGGAACACCTGGCTGGAAGGCGCTCAACAATCTTTGGCTGATGAACGTTGATTTGGAGAGCGCTCGGACGCTCAGCATCGAGGAAGTCTTGACCGAATCCGATGGCGGAATATATGGCTGGTGGGGCATGGATTTCAGCTGGTCGCCAACGGGCGGCCAGCTGGCTTGGGCGAAAGCCGACGGCTTCGGGCTGGTCGACTTGGAAACGGGGCGCTTGACGCCCTTGGTGCAATACGCGGTCTTTCAAAGCACAGCCACATGGGTATGGCGGACGACGCTGTCGTGGTCATTTGACGGGCAGCTGATAACGGGCATCGCTCACGGCGCGCCGCTCGGGAATGAGCCGCCCGAGACGAGTCCCATTTTTGACGTCGTCGTCGCCAGCGCTGACGGCCGCTTTTCAGCGCCTTTGAGCTTGGCGGCCGGCATGTGGGCCGGCCCGGCCTTTTCGCCCGATGTCGCGGAACGCGGCGCCGAATTCGGCAAGGGTTATCTGGCTTGGCTCAAAGCGCGGGAAGCGCAAAACAGCCTGAGCGGTGATTATGATCTGATCCTGGCCGACCGCGATGGCAGCAATCAGCGCCGGCTGTTTCCCCCGCCGGGCCAGCCGGGCATTCGCAAGACTGATTTCGGCTCATCCGCGCGCCAGTTCAGCTGGAGCCCGGATGGGCGCTTCATCGCCTTGATCTACGCCGGCGACCTTTGGCTGGTCGAAATCGAGACGGCTGCGGCTTATCAGGTCACATTCGACGGCCAGTCATCAAACCCGATCTGGACGCGCTGATGCGGAGTTTCCTGCTGCTGGTTGTTGCGCTAATGCTGGTTGTCGGAAGCCTGGCCGCCACGCTGGGCACCATGCAGCTGCGCGACTTTGAACTGCGCGGTTATATTGACCCGACGAAAGATCAGCGTCTGCCGTTCACGGTAGATCGCGCTGGCGTGAATGTAGAATTGCTGCAATATGGGGATGCTGAACTCATAAGCGCCCTCGAACGGATCCGCGCCGCTCGCTTTCGCTGGCTTCGACAATTCGTCTACTGGGATGAGATCGAGCGGCGTCGAAATGAATTCGATTGGAGCGCCTGGGATCGGCTGGCCTCCGCCTTGAGAGATTTCCCCGAGCTTGAGTCGGTCGTTGTTCTGATGAATTCGCCCGCTTGGGCGCGGCCCCAGCGCGGCGGCGCCGAATTAACCAGTAGCGCGCCGCCAGAATCGCCCCATGACTTGGCGGCATTTGGCGCCGAATTTGCCCGCCGTTATGGCGACCTGATTGACTATTACCAGATTTGGGATGAGCCGAATCTGGGCGACGCCTGGGGCGGCCAGGATCCGCGGGCTTCCGAATACGTCACCTTGCTTGCGGCCGCGCGCTCTGCGATCTTGAGCGCGGATCCCGCGGCGAAAATTGTCGCTGCTGGTCTGGCCCCGACAGTGGAGACCGCCGGACGCAACATCAGCGATATTCGCTACCTCCAGGCTATGTACGCGCAAGGCGCGCGCGAGCTGATGGATGTCGTCGCGGGCAAACCGTACGGACAATTTGACTCTCCAATGGATCGGCGCGTTGACGAAGACGTTCTCAACTTTTCGCGCATTGTCGCTTTGCGTGAGGTCATGTTGGCGAACGACGACGTCCGAACGCCACTATGGGCGAGCAATTACGGCTGGAACGCGCTGCCCGGCGATTGGAGCGGCGACGCGTCGATTTGGGGCGCGGTTGACGCGATCGAACGCACCAGATACACCCTGCATGCCCTTGACCGCGCGCATCGAGAAATGCCCTGGCTGGGTCCCATGTTCCTCCATCATTGGCAGCCAGCCGCCAGCCCCGAGAGCGCCCAATGGGGTTTCGCGCTCGTCAATCAGGACGGATCCGCTTCCGAGCTCCTGCGTGCGCTAGAGGCCTACGCTTATCCGGATCTGGCGCAGAACGGCTTGTATCACGCGCGCAACGCTCATGCGCGCTACAGCGGCGTCTGGCGATTTAGCGAGCGGGGCGCGGACATCGGCTGGCTGCAGTCAACCGACAGCCAACTGGCCTTCGACTTTTATGGGAGCGATGTCGCGCTGCTCTTGCGCGAAGACGACTACATCGGTTTCCTATATCCAACCGTCGATGGGCAGCCGGCCAAGGCCTTGCAGCAGGACGCGAACGGCAACGCTTATATCATGCTGCGCAGCAACTCGCGCGCCCCCGAAACGAATCTCGTGCCGATTGCCACTGGCTTGAATTTGGGCCGCCATACGCTTCATGCAAGCGCGGACCAGGGCTGGGACCGCTGGGCCATTGCCGGATACGCCGTTAGTTCGGGTGATTTATCAGCCCCCTATGATCGACAGATCGCGCTTGGCGTCATCACGACGGGACTCGCGGCGCTTGTGCTGGCGCTGTCGATAGCGACCGCGCCTTGGACCGAGTGGCTGCCCCGATTGCGCAATCTGCTTGCCGGGCTGAGCGCTACGACCAGCCTAGTGATTGCCGGGCTCACGTCTGTCAGTATGATGCTGGCGATGCTATGGACCTGGGACTCGCCGAAGGCTTCAGTTTTCGCCCGCGATGAGGTCAATCTTTTACTGGTATTGCTCACGGGAGGCGCGCTTTACTTTTCCAAGAGCCTCTTGCTGTCTATCCTCTTCGCGCTCCTGCTATTCATACAGATTTACCATCGCTTGGCAAACGGGTTGCTGTTGATTTTGCTGTGGGCGCCCTTCTTCTTGAAGCCCGTTGAGCTGCATTCTTATGCGATACCGATGGTCGAAGCGCTGCTGCTCATTACAGCGGCGGCTGGCGCGATCAAAATGATTGCGGCCATCGGTCAGCGGCTGCAGATGGCCAATAGCGGGTTTCCAATCTTCTCGCGCGAGTCGCTTCCGAAGATCACCGTGATCGATGGCGCTGTCGCAGGCTTGACGCTGCTCGGCTGTCTGTCGCTGCTATGGACCGATCATCTCGACAAAGCCACGACCGAGCTGCGAACGCTAATCGTCGAGCCCGCAATCTTTTATCTTTTGATTCGATTGCTGCAGCCGCAAAAGGGGACGCTCTTCCGCCTGTGCCTTGCGCTCGTTGCCGCTGGCGTTCTGGCCTGTCTGATTGGTCTGGGCGAGGTCATACTCGGTATGGGCGAGCTGCCTCTGCGCGGCGTATACGGCTCGCCCAATAATATCGGCTTGCTGCTGGGCCGCGCGATACCCATGGCGCTGGCGATCGGCCTGGTCAATCTGGAAGCGCGCTGGCGCTGGGCAGCCCTTGGCAGCCTCGCGATCATGCTGCCAGCGCTGCTACTGACACAGAGCCTTGGGGCATTCGCGCTCGGCCTGCCAGCGGGATGCGTCTGCGTAATCATCGGTCTCTTCGGACGCAAGACTATCGTGCCGCTATTGCTCGTCGCGCTGGCCGGCGCCGTCGTGCTGCTGCTACTGCCACAGACTCTGACCGGGGTCGCCAACATGCTTGATTTATCGAGCGGCACGAGCTTTGTTCGCCTGCGCTTATGGGAGAGCACGATCGCCATCATTCGCGATCGGCCGATTACGGGCTTGGGCTTGGACCAGTTTCTCTATCATTACGGAGGCGAATACGTGCGGCCCGACGCCATTTGGGACGCGAATCTCTCGCATCCGCACAATTTCATCTTAGACTTCTGGACTCGCCTAAGCATATTCGCCGTCGGCGCTTTTCTGCTGCTTCAAGTCAGCTTCTGGCGCGGGGCACATTCGATCCTGGTGAAAACGCGCGGGCGCGATCCGCGGTCATTCGCCATGACACTGGGTTTGGCTGGCAGCATGGCCGCGTTACTGGCGCACGGCTTGGTGGACAATAGCGTCTTTGTCATCGACCTGGCATTCATCTTTGTGTTCCAACTGGCGGCGCTGTTGCGGCTGCGCGAGTTGACAAAGCCCGCGCGGGTCTGATGCCAACCCGAGGCGCGTGTGGATCGGCGCAGCTGCAAACGCGATCTCGGCTAACTGTGGTATGATTTCTGTGTTTCTGGCAGCCGGAGGAAACTTCTATTGCGCGTCTTAATTACGGGTGGCGCCGGTTTCATCGGCTCGCATTTATGCGACCGATTCCTGCGCGATGGCCATCGCGTCGTGGCAATGGACAATTTAATCACTGGTTCGCAGGACAATATCGCGCACCTGGCCGGCAACCGCAGCTTCGAATTCATCTACCATGACGTGAGCAATTTCATCCACGTGCCGGGCTCCGTCGACGCTGTACTGCACTTTGCTTCGCCCGCCAGCCCGCTCGATTATCTCCGTTACCCGATTCAGACTTTGAAAGTCGGCGCCCTGGGCACGCACAACGCGCTGGGGCACGCCTTGGCGAAAGGCGCGCGCTTCCTGCTCGCTTCGACATCAGAGGTGTATGGCGACCCGCTTGAGCATCCGCAGGCCGAGTCCTATGCTGGCAATGTCGATCCTGTTGGCCCGCGCGGCGTGTATGACGAAGCCAAGCGCTACGCCGAAGCCCTGGTCATGGCTTATCATCGTCAGCATCAGATGGATACCAGGATCGTGCGCATATTTAATACCTACGGACCGCGAATGCGCCTTGATGATGGACGGGTTGTGCCGAATTTTATCGGCCAAGCCATTCGCGGAGAAGCGCTCACCGTCTATGGCGACGGTTCGCAAACGCGAAGCTTCCAATACATCGACGATCTCGTTGAGGGCGTCGTCCGCTTGCTAAGAAGCGACTTTGTGGAACCGGTGAACATTGGCACGACGCGCGAGATTAGCATTCTCGATTTGGCGAAAATTGTAAACCGCGTTGCCGACAACCGAGCCGCGATCGTCTATGCGGACGGCTCGCGCATCGATGGCGATCCGCAAACGCGCCGGCCCGATACGTCGCGCGCGCGGGAAGCGCTGAATTGGAGGCCAAAAGTCGAACTAGAACATGGCCTTGAATGGACGCTTGATTATTTCCGGTCGGTTCTTGGCCACGCGCGCTAGCATGCTCCCGGCGCGAATCGCCAGCCGCCCCGGTCTGGCCTTGGTCGTCCTCGTTATCGTCGCCGCGGCTATCTTCAGCTTTCTGCCTGCTTCTCTGTCTGTGCCACTGGCGCTGGCGGTCCTCTGTCTTCTCTTGATTCCGCAAACGCCGCTGACCGCGCTCGTTCTTCTTCTTGTGCTTGCTCCCTTGCGCACGCTTATCGCTACCGAGGCGAGCGCTGTTTTTCCCTTCGATGTTGGACAGATCCTGTTCGGGCTCTTTCTCCTGTCTTCGCTCGCCCAGGACATAGCCCGCCGCCGGCCGATTCTCAGGTTCCGCCCTGATCCGGTGCTTCTCGCGGTCCTGGCGATCTGCATGGTCTTTGGCATCGGCGCCTGGCGCGGCGGCGACATCGCCAGTTGGCTCTCGGAATGGCTGAAGTGGGTGGTCATCGCCATCATGATCTGGCGCCTGTCGGAGACGGCCCGCTTTGCCTGGGCCTGGCTGGTATTCGCCGTCGTGCTGAGCGCCGGCGCCAACGCCCTCGTTGGCATTTATATCTTCTTCGGCGGCAGCGGCGCCGATCACCTCGTGATCATGAGCCGTTACTTCCGGGCATTCGGCACATTCGGCCAGCCGAATCCATTTGGCGGATTCATGGGCATCGCGCTGCCGCTCGCCATCGCTGTGTCGCTGTGTCAACTGGAATATGTCTTGGCGTGCAGCCGGCAGCGCGCGGTCATTGATTGGCGGCGCGTCATCCTGCTTACGATGTCGGGCTTTGCATCGGCGCTAATCCTGGCTGCCTTATTCGCTTCCTGGAGCCGGGGCGCCTGGCTGGGAATCGCCGCGGCGCTGGCGCTCATGCTCGTCTGCTGGCCTCGGCGCTTGGTCCAAGGCGCCGCACTTGCGCTGGTTGGCGCCGCCCTGCTGTTTGCTAGCGCGTCCGCGAATTTGCTGCCCGCTTCAATTGCCAATCGCCTTACGACAGCCGCGACCGACCTGTTCACCATTTCTGATGCCCGCGGCATCCATATTCATGCCTCCAACTACGCCGTGATTGAGCGCCTGGCGCATTGGCAGGCCGCCCGCAATATGGCTCAACACCATCCATTTTTCGGGGTCGGGCTGGGCAATTACGCGGGAGCCTACGAAAACTATCGCTTAATCAAATGGGAGGATCCGCTCGGCCACGCGCACAATCACTATTTGAATATTCTGGCGGAGACGGGCATCGTTGGCTTGAGCGCCTACGTCGGGTTCTGGCTCGTCATATTTTGGCTGACCTGGAGGACGCGGCGCCATCCGGACCGGCTCGCGCGCAGCGTCGCCGTCGGCCTACTGGGCTGCTGGACATATATCGCCGTGCATAGCATCTTTGACAATCTTTATGTGAATAACCTGTTTCTGCATATCGGTGTATTATTGAGTGTGCTGGCGATTTTGCGCAGTCAAATTACATGCTCGCTTAAAGTGGAGTAGACATGTCCCAGGCTGTTAGTCAGGAGGCGGCGCGGCGCCGTCAAAGCGTGAGCACGCCGGCGGACTCTCTCATCATCAAGCTATCGATAAGGGTCGGGCGGGGCCAGGCGAAGGAAGTTGAGCGCTTCATTAAGTTCGCTTTTGTTGGGGCGCTGGGATTCGTCATCGACTTGAGCACAGTTGTCATTCTGCAGAATACACTATTGCCGCCAGAAAACGCTGAAACCGTGACGCTTGTCAACAGCATTGCATTTGTCCTGGCCGTCTGCAGCAATTTCGTATGCAATCGTTTCTGGACTTACCCCGACTCGCGCAGCTATTCGCTTCATCGACAGTTGACCCAGTTTGCGATCGTCAGCGTGATTGGCCTGCTCATTCGCAATCTATGGATCAACGGCACGTATGAAACGATGGGGCAACTCTCAACATCAGTTTTGCAGACGGTCGCTGTTGATTACGCACCGGAACTGATCGATCAGAACAAGCTGGGCACGACCATCGCCCTGGTTTTCGGCGTGCTGATCGTAATGATATGGAACTTCGTGGCCAATCGCTTCTGGACCTATAACGACGTCGAATAACGTGCGCCGCATAGCACTGGACTACACACCAGCGATCGAACAAAGGGGCGGCATCGGGCGCTACGCGCGCGAGTTGACCGCCGCGCTGGCACAGGCGGATTCGACCAGCAACTACCGCCTGTTTGTAGCCGGTGCCAGCTTGCCGAGATTGCCGCAGCCGCCGGGCGACAACTTCGAGTGGCGGCCCACGGCGGTCAGCGCCAAATGGCTGGCGCGCCTTTGGCATCGCGCACGCGTCCCCCTGCCCGTCGAAACTTTCACTGGACCCGTCGACCTGTTTCACGCGACAGATTTTGTTCTGCCGCCGACCTTAGCCCGCGCCCGCAGCCTGCTCACGGTCCATGACTTGTCGTTCCTGCGTGCGCCAGAGGCCGCAAGCCCGCCGCTAAAAGCTTATTTGGACGCGGTAGTGCCGCGCTCAGTGGCGGCAGCTGATCATATTCTGGCGGACTCGGACGCAACCAAAGCGGATCTGGTTGACTTGTACGATACGCCTGAAGAACGGATAACCGTTCTTTACAGCGGAGTGCATCGGCGATTCCAACGAGTCGAGGACGAGCATGAATTGGAGCGAATTCGGGCGAAACACGGTTTGGCCGGAATCGATTACATTCTGTCGGTCGGAACCGTGCAGCCGAGAAAAAACTACAGCCGCGTGATCGAAGCCTTAGCGCGGCTGCGCGGCGCGGGCTATGAACTGCACTACGCGATCGCCGGCGGCCACGGCTGGCTCGAAGACGAAATGGTTCGAACGATCCACCGGCATGGCATGGGCGACTTCGTTCATTTGCTCGGATTTGTTGAGGATCGTGACCTGCCGGCGCTGTACACGGGCGCGCGGATGTTGGCGATGGCGTCGCTGTACGAAGGTTTCGGGCTGCCCATACTTGAAGCGATGGCTTGCGGGGCGCCGGTGATCGCCGGCAATCTCTCATCGCTGCCGGAGGTCGCTGGCCACGCGGCGCTGCTGGTCGACCCCTTCGACGCCGATGCAATCGTCGAAGCGATCCTGTTGCTGCATAGCGACTCCGCGCGCAGGTTGAAGCTAATCGAAGCGGGTTATGAACAAATCAGGGCGTTTAGCTGGGAGCGAGCCGCCATACAACTCAAGTCAATCTACGATCAGATGCTGGAGCGCTGAGTGTCCATCGGTGAAGTGGGAGCGTAAAGAGGCAGTATGACGATGAGTTACGATAGCGAGATGAGGCAAGCAAACGCACCCAATTGGCTCGTGGCGCTTGCCTTCGGTCTCGTCTTGGTCGGGCTATTTGGATTTGCCCAACCTTGGATTGTGGCGCCGTCGGGGTCGATGACGCTCAACGCCTTTGACCTGGCGGAATGGACGAGCCTGCATCCGACGCAGCGCGCAACGTCTCCTCCCATGTTGACGCCGCTTATGCTCCGGCTGCAATTGCTGATTCTGTCCGTCATTCTAGGCGCGCTCCCGACCGGGTCGAGTGCAAGAGCCTGCGCCGCAATCATGATTCTCGTACTGACTCTTGCGCAGTTGCCGCCGCTTGATATTGTGTATGACCCAAACAATCTGAATTATCGCCAGCAACTTTATCTGGCAGCCGCCAGCCTGACCGCGAGTTTCTGTCTGTTTGCTGTCAATCGGAGGCGAATCGCTCTGCTTGCGTCAATTGCGCTGCCGATCATCGGCATCGCGACCGCCTCTTATGGGCTCGCTGAAGCGGCGGGGCTCTATCAACACTTTGAGATAGGGCAGGCCCCCGGCGCTGGCATCTGGATTCTGGGCGCGAGCTATATCGGCATAGCTGCCATCGCCGGTGCGTTGCGGCATATTCGAAGGCGATTTCGCATCAACAGAATGCGCATGTCGCAGCGCCTCCGAGAATAAAATAAGGCAGCCTGCGCTGCCCTACGATCATTGCAAGCTGGCTGGATGTGACAGATCACTCCATATTGGACTTGATATACTCGACAGCCTGCCCGACTGTTTCGATGCGCTGCGCATCCTCATCGCTGATCTCGCCGCCGAATTCCTCTTCAAAAGCCATGATCAACTCAACGAGGTCGAGGGAGTCGGCCTCAAGATCTTCGCGAAAGCTGGCGCCCTCGACGACACGATCTTCTTCCACGCCTAGCAACTCAACCACGATTCCCTTCACACGTTCTTCAATTGACGCCATGTCCGGTCTACCTCCTGAATGGAATCTGATTTGTCAATTCATGACAACCCATTATACTGAATTTCCCGCGCCGTGCTAGCCAGATGACCGGCGCGCCAGTGATTGACACCCGCCGTCATCATCAGTACGATTAACTCGCAGGCGCGCATGTGGCGACGCCCTGAATTAAGGAACACTTGCGCATGTCGAAAGTGACGGACGAGCCGACCACCGAGAGCCGCAAGCTGGACCATATTCGCATCAATCTGGAAAACAATGTCCAGTTTCCGCGCGTCACGACTGGGCTGGAACGATATCGATTCACGCATCAGGCGCTGCCAGAATTAAGCTTGACCGAGATTGACACCTCAGCAACTCTCTTTGGCAAACGGCTGGCTGTTCCCATTGTCATTTCTTCCATGACAGGCGGGACTGAGATCGCGGAAAAAATCAACCGCACCCTGGCTTGCTGCGCGCAGCGGCACAAAATCGCGATGGGATTGGGTTCGCAACGAGCGGCACTTGAAGACGAATCGCTGGTCAGCAGCTACCGCATACGCGACGTCGCGCCCGACATATTGCTATTCGCCAACATCGGCGCGGTGCAACTGAATTATGGCTATGGGCTGGCTGAGTGCCAGCAAGCGATAGACATGGCGCGCGCCGATGCGCTGATCCTGCATTTCAACGTATTGCAGGAAGCGGTTCAGCCGGAAGGCGATATCGACTTTGCCGGTCTCTTGCGCAAGGTTGAAGCAATCTGCCGCCGCCTCGCGCTTCCTGTCATCGCTAAGGAGGTTGGCTGGGGCTTCTCCGAGTCAAACGTGCGAGACTTGGCCAAAGCCGGCGTTGCCGCGATTGATGTCGCCGGCGCCGGCGGGACTTCATGGAGCGAGGTGGAATTCCACCGCGCGCCGACAGCCTTCCACGCGCGGGTCGCGCGCAGCTTCGCCGATTGGGGCATCCCGACTGCGGACGCCATTCAGCACGCGCGCCGGGCTGCGCCTGATTTGCCGATGATCGCAAGTGGCGGCTTGCGCGACGGCATTGATGTCGCCAAGTCAATTGCGCTTGGCGCCGACCTGGCTGGTTTGGCGAGCCCCTTCTTGCAGGCAGCTAACGCGTCGGCGGCGGCGGTGGACGAGTTGATTCAAGAGCTGACCGCAGAACTGAGAATCGCGATGCTTTGCACGGCGTCGCGCGACATCGCGTCGCTGAAGCGCGCCGAGATTCAACTCATATCTTGATGCCGCTGACAAATTGTCGAATCACGGCGTTGCTTAGCAGGCGGCCTGATTCACTAAGGCGCACTCGGTCTTGGTTTACCTCGATAAGTCGGGCCGCCGTCAATCTTTCTATTGCAGCGGGAAACATCTCGACGAAGTCGCGTCCAAAGCGCCAGGCGAAACGCCCTCGGTCAATGCCCTCGCGCGTCATGCGCAGCCCCATCATGATCGTTTCGTAAAGGTCTTCCGCTTCGCTGACCACATTAACTTTCGCCTCTGCCGGCGATGCCTCGAATGAGCTTTCGCGCGCCGATACAGCGTTCACGGCGTCGATGTAGCGCGCCGGCGCGGCTATGGTCGAATAGCGGCGCCCGCGGTAGAAACCGTGCGCGCCAGCGCCGAGGCCGATGTATTCCAGATTTCGCCAGTACTGCAGGTTGTGGCGACACTCTTTGCCGGAACGGCGCCAACTGCTGATTTCATATTGCGCATAGCCAGCTTCGGCCAGGGCGAGCGAGGCGCCTTCGTACATATCGGCAAAGTCATCGTCATCGGGCGCGGGCAGCTCGCCGGCGTCGACCTGCTGGCGAAGGCGCGTTCCCCCTTTTAATTCCAGACCGTACATGGACACATGATCGGGTGATAGCCGCAGCAGCGCGTCAACCGTCCGATTCCATTCCGACAAAGTCTCGCCGGGAGAACAGAAGATCAGGTCGAGATTGATGTTGTCAAAGCGCGCGCGGCGCGCGTATTCGACGGACTTTTCAATCGCGCGCAGGTCGTGCTGGCGCTCAAAGAGCCGCAGTATCGCTTCATTGGCTGACTGCATCCCAATGCTCAAACGGTTGAAGCCCATGCTATACAAGTCTCGCAAATAGGCTTCGCTCAAATCGTCGGGGTTCGCTTCAAGCGTGATTTCGGCAGCTTCAGCCAGAGCGTATGAATTACCTATTTGACTGAGGATCTGATCGCACTGCGCTGGGCTCAATAACGACGGCGTGCCGCCGCCAAAGTAGATGGTGTGGACAGGTCTGCCGGATGCCCCTCGCGCCATACAAGCCAGTTCGCGGCAGAGCGCGTCGATGTAGGCCGGGATCAGATGCTCGAGTTGGGTGTAGGTGTTGAAGGCGCAATAGCTGCAGCGATGGTCGCAGAATGGTACATGTAGGTAGAGCGACAAGTCAGAATTAAGGCGTCGCATGGCTGGCGCGGCTGCAAACGACATGATTGCGTCATTTTCATTGCTAAAATATAATTGTGCAAGCTGTCATTCCGTAAAGGCGCAATTATTGCATGTCCCGTGAAATGCGCGCATCGGAGCACATGACGAGCGGCTGCGTTATGCGAATATGAATGACCGTCTCTTAGGCATTCGCGATGGAATTCCTCCGTAAACTCTTTGGCAAGTCTTCAGCGGGAACGGCGCGAGCCGCGAATACTCGTCGTGCGTCGCATGTAACGCCCAGCCGTACGCAAACGGTCAACATGCCCATAAGGGAGGAGCCGGCGCCCGTCGAAGCGGCGCGCGAAGCAGCTCGATCGCCGAACGCGGAGTTACCCGGCGATAACGAACGGGTATCGAAGCAAACGGAGCCGTTTGAGAATGTCGGATTCCCGGGAGATAGCGCGGCGCTCCGAGAAGCAGCTGGGGCGCTCGAAGACGAGACAGCTGCAACTGCTCCGCAGCGGGCCGCTGAAAGGAGTCTGGCGGAGGACGCGAAACCGCCAGCGGCTGCTATCCCGACGCCCAAGCCGGTGCTTTCGCGCCAAAATCAACCGCTGATATATGGTATCGCCAGCGATGTTGGCAGCGTTCGCGATAACAATGAAGACGCCTGTTTTGGCATGCAGTGGCAATCGATCACGGTCGATGATCGGCCCGACTTCGGGTTATTCATCGTGGCCGATGGCATGGGCGGGCACCTGGATGGCGAGCGCGCCTCAGGCGTGGCTGTGCAAACGCTCGCCTCGGAAATGATCGACAAGATTTACGTGCCGCTCTTGAAGGACTTCACGGCCCGAAGCGCGCCAACTATCCTGGAGGCGCTCACAAGGGCGTCGGAGGAAGCCAATCGCGCGGTCATGAAGCGTGTGCCGGGCGGTGGAACAACGCTCTCGGCCGTGGCAATTGTGGGCAATCTCGCGTATTTGGTTCACGTTGGCGACAGCCGCGCCTATCTGCTTTATGAGGACACGATTGAACAGCTCACCACCGATCATACGCTAGTGCAACGCCTGCTTGAAATGAATGAATTAACGCTGGAAGAGGCTGAACACTACCCGCAGAAAAACGTGCTTTATCGCGCGATTGGGCAGAATGAACAGCTAAAGATGGAACGCCTGATACGGGCTCTGCCGGCCGGTTCCAATGTGCTGATCTGTACCGACGGGCTGTGGGACATGGTCGAGGACGAGACCATTAAGCAGATTGCCGCCAAATCCAGTACGCCACAAGAAGCCTGTGACAATCTGGTTCGCGTCGCCAACGCGCGCGGCGGCAGCGACAATATCACCGTCATCGTGTTCAGGGTGCCGAGCGATGAAGAACTGGATTAGGGCGCAGGAGCGAGAAATAGCCTTGCGATCGGCGGGGCTTTAGATGCGGCCAGGCCGCGAGACGGCGCCAAGGGAGAGGCCTATGAAACCAGGCGCAGCCATCCAACCCGAGCGCAAGGGCAAGCGCATTCTCGTCGTCGACGACGAACCGCGCATGATCGGCTTCATTCGCATGAATCTCGAATTGGAAGGTCACCTTGTGATTGAGGCGCACAGCGGCTTGGCGGCGCTGGAGGCAGTCCGAACGCAATTGCCGGACTTGGTGCTGTTGGATGTCATGATGCCGGAGCTGGACGGCTTCGAGACCCTGCGCATGCTCCGCGAGTTTGCGGATATTCCGGTCATCATGCTGACGGCAAAGGGCGAGGAAAGCGATAAAGTACAAGGGCTGGAATTGGGCGCTGACGATTATATCACCAAGCCCTTCGGCCCGCGCGAACTCTCCAGCCGCATCAGAGCGATATTCCGCCGGCTTGAAAAGCCAACGACAGAAGAAGCCATCTTGCGCATTGACGACCGCTTGCACGTCGATTTCAATCGGCGCGAGGTCATTGTCAATGAAGAGCGCATTAAGCTGCGGCCGACGGAATACCGTCTGCTTTATCACTTGATCAGAAATGTCGGCTGGACGGTGCCGCACGACCAACTGCTGCAAAAGGTGTGGGGTTACGAATATCGTGATGAGGCGCATTACGTGCGGCTATATGTGAATTATCTGCGCGATAAAATCGAAGAAGATCCTTCAAACCCAAAATATATCATAACGGAACGCGGCGTCGGCTATCGCTTCGCGGATTATCGCCAGTGATGAGATCCTCCAGGCGCAGTTACTGCGAGAGGAAGCCGAAATCGAGGTACAGGCAATTCCCAGCGGATCGAGGCTTGGCGAGCTCGCCGCAGTCGATCGGCCCATATTCGCGAAAGACGAAGATTGAGCGATCGCGCCGTTTCAGCCTCTTCTTGAGCGTGTTCCACTGCGATTTGCTCGGCAGCTCCTCACCCGCAGGAAGCTGAAAGAACTTGCTGTCAAATATCGCTCGGAAGTGATGATCGTCAAACTGAGTCAGTTTCAGCAAGGCGGAACCTGCGGGACCCGAAAGCGCGTCATGAATAATCGCGGCGGCATAGCGTCGCTGGACATTGCGAAATCGCGGCAGTTCCTTACGCATGTTAAACAGTCCCTTCAGCTTGATGGCGATTGTGGTAGGCAGGTTTGGTAGCTGACATATCTGACAATTCGGATTATACTGCCGGCGTCAACGAGGGAGGCGCCATGAGCGAAATTGATGGTCAGAGCTTCAAGAATATCCTCGCCTGTTGGGCGGCCGGCATCACCGTCGCCAGCGTATCGTCCAACGATGACTGGCAAGCTATCACCGTCAATTCCTTCGCGAGCGTTAGCATGGTCCCGCCGTTGATTTGCCTCAACATCGCTAATCGCCTGCTGACGCGACAGTACATGGCCAGCGAAGAACACTTTGCCATAAGCATACTATCGGATCAGCAACTGGACCTTGGCAAACGATTCGCCGGTTATTTCGACGACCAGTTGGACAATCGCTTTGACGGCTTGTCCTGCGAGACCACTGGACTGGGCGACCCCATCATTCCGGATGCGATGGCTTGGCTGTCATGCACCGTTGAGGAGCAACTGAATTTCGGCGAAAATACCATGTTCGTTGGGCGGGTGCGGGAAGGCGCCTGGACCGACGACAAGACCCCCCTACTCTATCACAACCGCCACTGGGGCATCTTTCAAGCCACCGAAGACAAATGACCGGTTGTCGCCGACGCGCTACATCCGATCAAGCGCCGCGACGGCCGCTCCAACGATGCCCGCTCGATTGCGCAACTGCGCCGGCGCAATTACTGTCTTGCACTGAATGTACGGAAAAAACTTATGATGGCGTTTGCTTACGCCGCCGCCAATGATGAATAGATCGGGCGTGATGAGCGATTCAAGATACTCAAGATACTCTGACACGCGCTTGCCCCATTGCTTCCAACTGTAACCCTTGGTCTGGCGGGCGCGATCAGTGGCGCGCTCCTCCGCGTCCTTGCCCCGAATGATCAGATGACCCAGTTCGATATTCGGCACAAGGCGGCCGTCGATGAAAAGCGAGCTGCCGATTCCAGTGCCCAAGGTCAGAATCGCTATCAGCCCGTCACGGTCGCGGCCCGCGCCAAATCTCATTTCGGCGATACCGGCCGCGTCGGCATCGTTGAGCGCGATGAACGGGCTGCCAGTCGCGGATTCGAACAGGCGCTCGACATCCGTTCCGATCCAGGCTTTGTCAATGTTGGCTGCGGTCATGGTCACGCCGCGCTTGACAACTGCCGGAACTGTACATCCAACCGCGCCATTCCAACTGAAATGCGCGCAGATGTCGGCCACTACAGCGGCGACCGCTGCGGGTTTCGATGGCTGTGGCGTTTCTATGCGCAGCCGCTCGCTCGCGAACTCGCCGCTTGCCGTATCGACAATGGCTCCCTTTATGCCTGATCCACCGATATCGACACCGAGAACTTCCATCCTTGCTCCCTTGCATGATCCTTTGCGCGATCTGATTCTACCATATTGGCGCGTGAGGCTATAATCCGCGCGGCGATTTGCTCCTCGCGTAATGCGGTCGGCGCGCGCTTGCGGGACCGACGCCAGCCTATGAATTACATACGCTTAGGGATCCAGACCAGTTGCTCAATTGAAATCATCTGCGTTTTGCGCTTAAATGGTACCTGTAGCGCAAGCGTCTGAGATCGTCGATGCGCCGACTTTGTCTGTTGATTTCTATCCTTGCAGTCATGCAGGCCCAGGCTCTCAGCCGGGCGCAAAGCATTTGCGCGCCAGGCGGATGCGGCTTGCCCGCCAGCGCGATTGAGGCGAATCGCTGGCCCAACGTGCGGCCGCTGCCAATCGACGAAGCCTTGCTTTACGATCGCGATTACCGGCAGATTGAAGCCGCTTTCACCATGCATTCGGCGCCAGACAGCGCGGACAGCCAGAGCTTTGGCGCTGGCTACACATTTGTAACTGTGCAAGAGACCAGCGGAGAGTGGACGCGAATCGGCGACGATCAATGGGTGCGGTCGGACATACTCAGCGAAACCATCACGCCTTCTCGCTTCGCTGGCGCTATGCTGCCTGCTGCCGGGGAATTGCCCTACACCGTCGCCTGGACACTCTGGCATCTGCGCGGATCAAAGACTCCCGGCGGGCCGGAAGCGGCGGACAATCCCTTCTTGTATCGCTACACGCGCGTTTATATCTACGCCAGCGTGCAAGTCGGCGGTTACAACTGGTATCAGATCGGTCCGGATCAGTGGGCGCATCAGTTCAAAGTCGCCAGGATCCTGCCCATTGAAAAGCCCGCGGCCGTCGATACGCATAAGTGGGTGAGTGTCGACTTGTACGAGCAAGTAGCGATCGCATACGAGGGCAGCCAACCAGTTTTTGCTACGCTGGTGTCTTCGGGTTTGGAGGAATGGCCCACCAACCCGGGCCTCTTCCACGTTTATGTGCGCTTCCCGCGAACGTTGATGAGCGGCGCTTATGCGCAGCCGGACTTCTACTATTTGCAGGAAGTGCCTTGGACGATGTACTTCGATGATCAGATCGCTCTGCACGGCGCCTATTGGCACGATGGCTTCGGATTTCGCCGCAGCCATGGCTGCGTTAACTTGACGATCACCGACGCTCACTGGTTATTTCAGTGGTCGCAAAGCGAATACGACTATCAGAACAACGATCTGGTGGGACCGGCAGTTTATGTGTATTCGAGCGGCGAATACGACTGAGGTTAGCGCGCTCGACTAGATCGCCTCCGCGGTTTGCGCCACGTGGAATCCCTCGATGAATCCCTGAACGGCCAGCAGCTCGGCATTCATGATGCTGCAGCCGGCCGCGCCCCGCACCGTATTGTGTGAAAGGGCGGCGAATTTGTAGCCCAATATCGGGCATTCTCTGAGCCGGCCAATGCTAGTTGTCATGCCGCCGCCGGCTTCACGGTCACGCCGTGGCTGCGGGCGATCGATTTGATCCAGATATTGCAAGGGAAAAGCGGGCGCGCTAGGCAAATCGGGCACGGGAGCAGCGGCTTGCCAGGCGCCCCAATCATCAATTATTGAAGGCAGCGCCGGCCCCTCTTCTAACTCGACAGAGATGTTGACAAGATGGCCGTCGATCACTGGCACGCGTGTACAAGTGGCGCTCACGATCATATCGAGCGGGATTATGCCGTCGCCGTCGAAATAGCCGAGCATCTTGCGCGATTCCGTTTCCATCTTGCCCTCATCGCCCGGCACATAGGGCAGGATGTTATCGATCATGTCCATTGACGACACGCCAGGATAACCCGCGCCACTTACCGCCTGCTCGCTGACAAGATGCAAACGCCTGACGCCATACTTCAAGAGCGGCTTCAGCGCCATCACAACCGGCATGACTGTGCAATTGGAATTCGCAATCAGGGCGCCGCTGGTCCAGCCGCGCTTCCGCCGCTGCACTTCGAGCAAGCTGATGTGCTCCGCGTTTACCTCGGGCAATAGAAGCGGCACATCGGCGAGCATTCGATTGGCCGAGGCATTCGTGCAGACGATGTGCCCGGCTCGCGCCAGGTCTAGTTCACGCGCGAGCGCCGCCTCTTTGGGCAAGGCGGAGAATATCAGGGGCGAATCCAGGGCCGCATCCAGCGCTTTCACAGTAAGGCGCGCAACGCTCAATGGCGGGCTGTCGTTCAGGATCCAATGGGCGGCGTCGGCATAAGCTTTGCCAGCGCTGCGCTGCGAACCCACGACCTCGCGCACGCGAAACCAAGGGTGACCTTCCAGCAATTGAATAAATCGCTGTCCCACCGCGCCAGTCGCGCCCAGTATCGCCACATCAAGCTTCTGCATATAGATCACCTGCTTCACATGCCGACTGTGCCGGACCGCACCGCCGGGTATGAACCCAACATCTTGACGAAGGAAGTCAATTGCAGCAATTGCATGAGCAGATCCTGGCAGAGCGGATCTTGCCAATGTCCCTCAAAATCGAGATAAAAGAGCGGTTCCCAGGGGCGATTGCGCCGCGGCCGCGATTCCAGCTTGGTCAGATTCAGATCGCGTTTGGCGAACTCGCCCAGACATTCATATAAAGCGGCGGGCCGATGGCGCGTGGCGAAGACGATTGAAGTCTTGTTGTAATCGGACGGTTCCGGATCGCCGTGACCCATCAGCAGGAAGCGCGTGTAATTGAATTGCTCGTCCTCGATTTCGTTCGCCAGCAGATCGAGCTCATAGAGCTCGCCGGCCAGGGTTGAGGCGATCACGGCCACGCCTGGCTCCGAGTTTTTCGCCAAATCCTGAGCGGCGCCGGCGGTATCGTACCAGCCGACGGCTTCAATCTTGTTGCGTTTCAGAAAGCGCTGGCACTGCATCAGCGCTTGCGGATGAGAGCGCGCCAGCTGAATCTCCGCCAGCGCCGCGCCTTGATTGGCCAGAAGAGCGTGATGCACATGCAGGATCACTTCAGCCTGGATGCGCACATCCTGATCGAGCAGCAATTCGTAGGCGCCGGACACGGAGCCAGCCAGGGCGTTTTCGACCGGCAGCAAGCTATAATCGACGGCTTTGGTCTGCAGCGCGTCGAAGAGGCGATTGAAATCCTGGCAGGGGTGGGATTCAACTTCGCCGTCGAAATGCTGCCGTACAGCGATTTCTGAATACGCGCCCGGGATTCCCTGATACGCGACTTTGGGCATGTGAATATGACTCGAAATTGACAGGCTCGGCAAATCATAAACAACGCGAACTGATAATAAAAGACTTGACTTCTTCTGCGCGGCTCATCGCTGGCTTCCGGCTGCGCGGATGGTGCAACACTTTGCGCAAGATCGGCGGTTGCGCCGCGACCAATTCGGCCAAGATTCGTATAATGCTATGAAAGATCCCAATGCACGAGGATAACCAATGGCACAAGAACCGCGTTTCGACCCGATGAGAGAAATCCAGAATCTGGGCGAACAGATAACGAAGCAAATCGAAAAAGGCATTCGCACCGTGACGAGCGGCAGCGAAAGCCTGCACTTGGATATGTACGAGGCTGACGGCATCGTCACCATCAGTTCGCAACCGATCGATGGCTTGGTCAAGGAAAGCATTGAAATCAGCCTTGAAAGCAATGTGCTCACAATTTCAGTGCGGACTGAACCGGAGCCCACCCCGACGTCGGCGCGCTACCTGCTACAAGAGCGCCGCTTTGGACCGCTGTCGCGAGACCTTGAATTGTCGATTCCGGTCAAGGGCCAGGAAGCGCGCGCCAAAGTGGACGGCGGGAATCGGCTAATTATCACGCTGCCTGTGGACGACAGCATATACGGCAACATCACCGTCACGCCAGTGGAATAGAGGGCTGAAGCGCTGCCGCCGCTGGCTGCATAGTGGCGCGGCAAGCCTTAGTCGCCTTGCAGTAGAGTTGCCCGCGCCGATTGCGCTTCAAAGTCAAAATCACGCAACATGCTCGCTTTGGCGTCAGCGTCCATGCGGGAGACTTCAATCGCGCGGCGCGCCAGTTGAATCAACTCATCCGCATGGATTCCGCACTCTTCGCGCGCCAGAATGTACTCGTCAACCAGCGTGCTGCAGTAAAGCGATGGCTTGTCACAGGAGAGCGCCACTGGCAACCCCTTTTCCAGTAGGGGCTTGAGTGGAAAGTCGGCGGCATTCTTGACCAAGCCCGAGTTCTGGGCCTGCGTCACCGATACCACCATCTGCGTCTGCGCTTCGACAACTTGATTGAGCAGGGCTTCATCGTCGAGTATGCGCCAAGCGTCAACGAGCCGACTCGGTTGCAACTCGTCGATGGTTTCTCGAATGCCAGCGGCGCTCGGGCTGCTGCCGACGCATACAGCCGTGAATAGATCCTTCTTGCGCGCGGTGTCAAAAGCGCGTTTGAACTGCCCCACTGGCTGAGCGTCTTCCGGACCCACTAGTCCCATGGCAATGACATTGCCCTGGCGCGCGGCGCTGCCCGTCGTCCAACGAGCGACATCATCGCCGACGCGCGGATTGTCCCGCGGGATGCACAAGATCCAGGCCATGTTTACATTCCAGGCGCGCTGGGCGCGATCGCGTCCGTCGTTGAGCGCGTCGAGAAAGGCATCGAAATTCATGCGCCCGCTGCCGACAAAGTCCGAGGGCACAACCGCGACTTCGGCGTAGCGCACATTCTGCTTGGATATGGCGACGCCGATATCATAAACGACGAGCGCCAGGTCCTCGGGATACATGACCCAGGCGCCGGCTACGGCTGCGATCTCATCCAGGCGATCTGGTTCCGGCTCGTCCAACATATCCACCCAGCGCGCAAAGTCGTCCATTTGCCCGGGTATGCCGTTTTGATTGGCGATTAGCAGCAAGCTGTCTTTGCGCAATGCGCCTGTCAACTGAAGGTTTAACTCAACTTTCGGCAGCGCGGTTATGAAGTCTCTCAGTGTCATGATGGATTCCGATTTGATAGCCCTTTCGCGCGCGCGAGGCAAAGCGCCAATTTATGTTGCGGGCGCGACGCTTTCGGGACGGGCAGATTTGGTCTCAGTTGTCGTCCGCTCTCATGGCCGATCGCAGCGCAAGGCGACCAAGCTCATCGCGGTATTCGGCCGATGCCTGGACGAAGGCGGCGAAGAGCGGGTGCGGTCGATTGGGCCGGCTCAAAAACTCCGGATGGAATTGGCAGCCGAGCATGAAGGGATGATCCTGCAATTCGGCGATCTCTACCAGGATACCGTCCGGGCTCAAGCCGCTAAAGCAGACGCCGCTGGTCATGAACGCAGCGCGATAGTCGTTGTTGAACTCATAGCGATGCCGATGGCGTTCCATAATCCTGCTGGCGCCGTATGCGCGCGCCGCCAGCGAGTTCGGCGTTAGTTTGCAAGGGTATTCGCCCAAGCGCATTGTTCCGCCCATATCGGTAATTGCGCGCTGCTCCGCCATCAGATCAATCACGGGATGCGGGCTGCTTACATCAAACTCGGTGCTGTTGGCGTCATCCAGCCGCAGCACATTGCGCGCATATTCAATGCACATGACCTGCATACCTAAGCATAAGCCCAGATATGGAACTTTGTTCTCGCGCGCGTGCTTGACGGCTGCGATTTTGCCTTCAATCCCACGATAGCCAAAGCCACTCGGCACGATAATCCCATCGAGCGTCTCAAGCTCGTCAAGCCGCTTGCCTTTTTCCAACTCGCCGGAGTGGATCCAACAGATTTCGACATCCTGGCTCTGTAAGACAGCAGCGTGCGTGATCGACTCTTTGACCGACATATAGGCATCATGCAGTTCGACATATTTGCCGACGATCCCGATGCGCAGCTTATCCGTGACTGAGCGACAGCGGCGGACAATTCCTTCCCACTCGCTTAGATCCGGCGCCGCGGCTTCAAGCCTGAAGCGCTTGAGAATGAAATCGCCCAGACCCGTTTCCTCGATCATTAGTGGCACGGCGTATATGTTGTCGGCTGTTTGCAGGGGGATGACGGCGTCCTCGTCAACATCGCAAAAGAGGGCGATCTTGCTAATGATATCGTCGTTAATTGGATGATCGGTGCGCGCGATGATCACGTTTGGCTGGATGCCAATGCCGCGCAATTCACGAACGCTGTGCTGAGTCGGCTTGGTCTTTATTTCGTCGGTGGCGCCGATATGCGGCAAAAAGGTAACGTGAACATAAAGCGCATCGCGCCGTTTTAGCTCGGTACGCAATTGGCGAAGCGCCTCCAGGAAGGGCAGGCTTTCGATGTCCCCGGCCGTCCCGCCAACCTCAACGATGACAACATCGGCGTCCGTCTGCCGGCCCACAAGTCTTATACAGCGCTTGATTTCGTTCGTGATATGCGGCACGACTTGAATGGTGCCGCCGAGGTAATCGCCTTTGCGTTCTTTCTCGAGCACCGTCAGATACACTTGGCCCGCCGTGATATTAGACATGCGGCTTACGTTCTCATCGACGAAGCGTTCGTAGTGGCCCAGATCCAGGTCCGTCTCGGCGCCGTCAGCCGTTACAAAGACTTCGCCATGCTGGTAGGGGCTCATCGTACCGGGATCAACATTCAAATAGGGGTCGAGCTTCTGTATGGCGACTTTCAAGCCGCGCGCTTTCAGAATCCGCCCAATTGCAGCGACCGTCAGACCTTTGCCGACGGAGCTCACGACGCCGCCAGTACAGAAGATGTATTTGGGTTTAGTCGTCATCTGTTGATCCACCTTTAGCGTCCGTCCCCATGCCACACTTGATACGCCGCTAGCGAAGCAAAATCCGCAAGCCCGCCCTTTCAAAGCAGTCGCTTCAAGTCGGCAACGGCTTCCCGCATATCCAAATGCACCAGCCCCAGCTTTGCCTCGTCAGCCGCTAGAGTCGTCAGCAGCGCATAATCGTCAATCGCCATCAACAGGACGAAGCCGGCCTCTCCCTTGACGTAGACTTGGTCAAGACGCCCTCGATCCAAGTCCGCGGCAATGCGCTCGCCTAGCGCCAACATCGCGGCCGACATCGCCTCCAGCACGTCTTCCCGCAAGGTCGCGGGCATGGACGCTGCGATAAGCAATCCTTCGATGCTGATGACGGCGGCCGCCTCCACACCTGGAGCGCGCTCGGTCAGGGCGCCCAGACGCTCATCAATTCGCTGAGATTTGGTCGCATTCAAGCGACACCTCGCTTGCAGCCGAGCGCCAAGGCATGACCCATTCCAGCATTGCGCGACCACAGACTCATGATAGTATGTCGCGGCGGCTGATCTGATGATGCGCTTCTAGTCGGTCCTTACGGAATTGCAATGCTACACTACAGTAGCGTATTGCCCTTCATTATACTTGCAATGAGAACGGCGGCAAATGGCGCCGAGGACGAATCTCCAAGGCCTTCCGCGCCAAGGAACCTACTCTGTTGTATTCCGCTATACTAGAATCAGCGAATCCGCACAATCTGGAAAGCATGAATGAGCGAGCAGTTAAGAACACGCAGCCAGCCAAGCCAAGTCCGGCAATCCGCGGCGCCCGTGAAGGAAATCGCTGAACGTATCGCTAACAGCGTCGGCCAGGTCATACTGGGCAAGAACAACGAAATCCGCTTGACAATCCTGGGCATGCTCTGCCGCGGGCACATTTTGCTGGAAGACATACCGGGCGTCGGCAAGACGATGATGGCCAAGTCGCTCGCGCGAGCCGTCGGCTGCACTTTCAATCGCATTCAGTTCACGCCTGACATGCTGCCATCCGACATCACCGGCGTGTCGATATTCAATCCGAAGACGCGCGAATTCGAGTTCCGTCCGGGTCCCATCATGGCGCAGATCGTGCTCGCGGATGAGATAAATCGCGCGACGCCCAAGACCCAGTCCGCTTTGCTTGAGGCGATGGAAGAGGGGCAGATGACCGTCGATGGGGTGACCTATCGCCTGAGCAATCCCTTCCTGATCATGGCGACGCAGAACCCAATTGAGTACGAAGGCACCTTCCCCTTGCCGGAAGCCCAATTGGATCGTTTTCTGATGCGCATCCAGATGGGCTACCCGCAGCCGCAGGACGAACTGCGGATTCTCGCTTCACAGCAATACCAGCACCCGATTCAGAATCTGCAGCAGGTGGTTACGCTGAAGGAACTGCTGGCGGCGCAACAGCTGATAAAGGATATCTACGTCGCCAAAGAAGTGCAGCAATACGTCATCAATCTGATCACCGCATCCAGGCGGCACGCCGACGTATATCTCGGCAGCAGCCCACGCGGTTCATTGGCGCTCTTCCGCATGTCGCAAGCGCGGGCGGCGATGAGCGGGCGCGATTTCGTCATACCCGATGATGTCAAGGCGCTGGCTGAAGTTACGCTTGCGCACCGCATCATTGTCGGCCCGGCGGCTCGCCTCAAGAATATAACGTCGCGGGCTGTCGTGCAGGACATCCTGCAATCGACGCCTGTGCCAGGCGCTTCCGTTCGATAAGGTCCTATGCCCAACCGCCGTAACGCGCTGTATATTCTGGCGATCTTCAGTCTGCTGACTGGTCTACTCACGGGGCGCGCGCTGCTGTTTAATATCGCCTACCTCATCGCGGCGGTAATGGTCTTGTCGCTGCTGTGGACTTGGCTTTCAGCGCGCGGCATCGCTTTGCGGCGCGTGACTCGCACGCGGCGGTCGCAGGTCGGCCGCCTATTCCAGGAGACTTTCGGCGTGCGCAAGACCGGCATCACGCCTAAACTTTGGCTGGAAGTCCGCGATCACTCGACGCTGCCGGGGCATCAAGCCAGCCACGTTGTGCCGACTCTGGTCGGCCGGCGCGAATATTCATGGGACGTGGAAACAGTCTGCGCGGTTCGCGGCGAATTCCGGCTGGGGCCGATGTCGGTCATTACTGGCGATCCCTTCGGTTTGTTCCATTCGCCCCGCCGCATTGGCGCGACGGATCGACTGGTTGTGTATCCGATGACGGTCGAACTCAACCGCGTGATTCTGCCGGTCGGTTTCCTTTCCGGCGGCGACGCGCAGCGGCAATTGACGCACGAAATCACGACCAATGCCAGCAGCATCCGCGATTACGTTTCCGGCGATAGCATGAATCGCATTCATTGGCGCTCGACGGCGCGCACTGGCAACATCATGGTCAAGGAATTCGAATTGGATCCCTTGGTGGATATCTGGCTCTTCAGCGACTTTTCCGCCGCGTCGCTCTGTGAAGATCCAAGCATCCGCCGCCTGGACAATATCGGCAGCATCATTTCTAGCTCAGCGGGCATCCCGCCGTCAACGGAGGAATACGGCGTGATCGTCGCCGCATCGCTGGCCAAGCATTTCCTGGATGATGAGCGTGTTGTCGGTTACGCAGCCTATACGCCCTTTCGTCAAGTGTTCCAGCCCGAGCGCGGCAATCGGCAACTGACGCGAATACTGGAGGCGCTGGCATCCGCCCGCAGCACCTCCGACCACAGATTGCAGGACTCGCTGTCGCTGGAGGCGCATCTGTTTACTCGGGGCGCTTCCTTGATGATCATCACCTCGTCGCGGGAGCAAGACTGGATTAGCGAGGCGCAAGTGCTGCAGCGTCGCGGGGTACGCCTCCACTGCGTATACATTGATCCGCAGTCCTTCAGCGCCAATCTGGAGTCGAGCGCGACTAGAGATATGTTGCAGTTGTCCAAGATTCCAACGATTGTGATTAGAAAAGATGATGATATTGCGGCGGCGCTTGAGCAGCGTCCAATCTGAATCGCGATACGACGGAGTACAGCGTGATGAACAAACCATTTGACGCCATCGTAATTGGCGCCGGCGCAATGGGCAGCGCAGCGGCATACTACCTGAGCGCGCGCGGAGAGCGCGTCTTGCTCTTGGAGCAATTTGAACTGGATCACCGCATGGGAAGCTCCTACGGCTACTCGCGGATCATTCGCTACACGTATCACGATCTCGAGTACGTTGAGCTAATGAAAGATACGCTTCCGCTTTGGCTCGCCTTAGAGGAAGAATTGGGAGAGACACTCTACTTCAAGACTGGCGGCATCGACTTTGGACCTCGCATTGATGAGAGAATGCAGGCAACGATTAAGTCCGTGGCTAAGGGCGCCATCAGCCACGAACTGATCTCGGGCGAGGTGGCGCGAGAGCGCTTCCCCCAATTCCAGTTCCCCGACGATTTCATAGTGTTATATCAGCCGGACAGCGGTTTCATCGCAGCTTCCCAAGCCCTACGCGGACACATCAAGCTGGCGCGACGATTGGGCGCCGTGGTGAAGGCCCGAAGTCCGGTCGAGGATATTCGAATCGGAAGCGACAACGTTGAAGTCGCTGCAGCCGGCGTGAATTATTCAGCGGGCCGGCTCATCGTGACGGCCGGCAGCTGGGCGAAAACGCTGCTGGGGAAGACCGGGCTTGATCTGCCGCTAACAATATTGCGCTGCCAATTGAATTTCATGGCGCCTGATGACCTGCGTCCCTTCACAGCCGAGCGCTGCCCAGTTTGGATCGCCCATGTGAGCGGCCAATATCCGGAGAGCGTCTACGGGATTCCATCTCACGACGGGTCAGGATTCAAAATCGCCTTTCACGGAGGACCGGCCGTCGCCCGTCACGCGGACATCGACTATAGTGCTGACGCGAGCAATTTGGAGGCTTTGCGCCCATTTATGCGCGCGCATATACCCGGCATTGCGGCGGCGCCGGCGCGCGAAAGACGGATCTGTCTGTATACAGCCACGCCCGATGAACACTTCATCGTCGATGCCCACCCAGAGCATGCGCACGTGGCAATCGGCGCGGGATTCAGCGGTCACGGATTTAAGTTCAGCACGATGATCGGCAAAATGCTCGCCGACATCGCTCTCGATGGTGGCACGCCCCACAACGACAGGCTCTTCAAGATCAGTCGCTTTCCAAGCTGAACGTCCACCAATGGTACGCGCCGACATTCACAAAGAAGTTTAGACGCAAGAGTTGCGCTGATGGTCGTTCCGCCGCTGATATCAGCGCGCCAAGTCGGGAGGCCTCTTGCCGGCGCGCTATCAGATGGGCGGCGTCAATCGCGTTTTGACTCAGCGTCCCCTCCAGCCAGACGCCCCGATAGGCGAGCGTCTCCACCGGGATCAAGCTAGCCTCGTGGCTTTGCATTTCGCGCGCGCCCGGCTTCGGTTCAGCGATGTAAAGATCATAGCTTACTGGCGATCTGCAGAATCCGTGGCGGCCGCAGAGACGCTGCATCGCTTCATTCTGGCTGCGCACGAGCGCGCGAATCTCCCGCGCGTCGGAGTCGGCGGCGATCGCCAGGCACTTCGCCAGCAATTGTCCGCCGATTCCCCGGCCGCGCGATGATGCGGCGACCGCCAGCAGGTCAAGTTCGAGTCGTCTGCGACCCGACCGGTCGGATGTGAAGAATGCGTCAACGAAGCCGACGACTTCGTCGCGCCGGTCGGCGACCAAGGTCAAGCCGCCGGTTATCCGTTGCCGCAGCCAGGGCGCATCCGCATTGACGCCGACAGCCAGCGCAGAAGCCGCGATATTGGCGATTGCATAGATATCATCGGGGTCGGCGCGGCGAATCAGTACGCTCATTGATTTTTTGCCAGGCGCGTCTCATAATGAATTGCGGAATGGTTCAGTCCCATCAACTGTAGTCGGGCGTGATTATGTCAGTTGCCGCCACCGCCAGCCAGACCAGATGCCTGCGCAATCGAAGCCTGTATTTGATTGCCTTCGCCGGCGGCATGACCACCCTGGCAATTGAACTGTCGGCATCGCGCTTGCTCGGCAACGTCTTCGGCAACAGCAATCTGGTCTGGGCTAACGTCATCGGCTTGATGCTTCTCTATCTCACCGTCGGCTACTTCCTCGGCGGCCGCCTGGCGGACCGCTTCCCGCGCGAGGACGTCTTGCTGCGGTTGATTTTGTGGGCGGCTTTTCTCAGCGGGCTGATTCCGCTAGTGGCCCGCCCGGTCATTTCGCGCGCGGCACAGGCGGTTTTTGGCGCGGAGGCGGCGCTCGCGCTGGGCTCGCTCATCGTGATCCTGATACTGTTCTCTGTGCCGGTGACGCTTTTGGGCACGGTATCGCCATTTGTCATCCGCCTGGCTGTGACGGATGTGGCGGCCAGCGGCCGAGCTGCGGGCCAGGTTTATGCCATTAGCACGCTCGGCAGTCTCTTGGGAACATTCTTGCCCGTCCTTGTTACGATCCCGCGCATGGGCACGACGCGCACCTTTCTTCTTTTTTCCGGATTGCTGTTCGCGATCGCCTTCGCCATGCTGGCGCGCGTCAACTGGCGGCTGGCGCTGCCTTATCTTTTGATGCCCCTGGCAATCGTCCTGTTCTTCCTGACGACGATGGCGGGACCCCTGCGTCCGCCAGCGGCCGGCGCCAGCCTGAAGTACGAAGGCGAAAGCGCCTACAACTATATTCAGGTGCAGGAAGATGCGGACGGATACCGCTACCTTTATCTCAATGAGGGCCAGGGCGTGCACAGCCAGTGGCACGAGCGCGAGAAGTTCTATGGCGGGACCTGGGATTATTTTCTGGCGGCGCCCTACTTCAACGAGGCGCCCTTTCAAGCGGATCAAGTTGCGTCCGTGCTTCTGATTGGCTTGGCGGCCGGTACAATCGCGCGGCAATACACTGCAGTTTACGGCGACATTCCCATTGACGGCATCGAACTGGATCCTGATATTGTCGCAGTTGGCGCGCAGCTCTTCGACATGAATGCTGAAGCGATGCCGAACCTCCGCGCCCAGATCGGCGACGGACGCTATTTGCTCAATCAGTCCGACAGCTTGTATTCGGTTATCGGCATTGACGCCTACCGGCCGCCATATATTCCCTGGCATCTCACGACCGTGGAGTTCTTTCAAGAGCTGCGAGATCGTTTGGATCAGCAGGGCGTCGTAGCGATTAATGTCGGGCGCACCGACACAGACCGCCGGCTGGTGGACGCGCTCGCCAACACGATGCTCGCGGTCTTTCCAAGCGTCCACGCCATTGATGTGCCGCGCTCGTTTAACACGATTCTGGTCGCCACCAAGGAGCCAACTGCAGGGGCCAACCTGCGGGCGAACCTCAACTTTCGGAGCGACGCGGTCAACCCGGTCTTGTACGACATGGTTGCGTCCGCGGCAGGCAACCTGGTACCACTCGGCGAAAGCGATCTTGTTTTCACCGATGACCGGGCGCCGGTGGAGAGTTTGGTAGATTCCATCGTGCTGGATTTTCTACTGGCTGGTCGGGCGGAGGAGTTCAGGCTGCACGATGAATAAGGGACCAATTCTGCCCTTTTTCCTTCGCCTGTTCTGGACACTGGCGATTCCCTTTCTGCTAACAATGACGGGCGCGCGCCTGCTGCTCAGCGAAGTATTCCTGGAATTTGAGTATCAGCGGCCCGGCTTCCCAAGCGACTTTTATGGATTCACGCTGGCAGATCGACTTGCATACGGCCCGTATGCGCTGCGATTCCTCTTCAACGGCGAGCCAATCGATTATCTTGCGGAGCTGCGCTTGCCCGGCGAAAATTGCTGGAACATCGAATCAGGCGCGTCCGATTGCCGGCTGTTCAGTGACCGAGAATTGGAACATATGAGGGATGTGAAGGAGGTCGCCAGTTTATCATTCGCGGCGGCTTTGGCTTGTATTGCCCTTGGCGGCGCGTCAATCGTTTCTGGCTTGGTCAACAAGCGTCTGCGGGTCGATATTTTGCTCGGCATTCGGCGAGGCTGCATGTTGACCTTGATTGCAGTCGCTTGCCTCGCGCTTCTCTCCCTCAGCGCTTGGGACCGAGCCTTCGACCTGTTTCATCAGCTATTCTTCCCCGAGGGCACCTGGCGTTTTCCCTTTTCGGATAGCCTTATTCGCCTGTATCCGGAGCAATTATTCTTTGACGCGGCGGTTGCGATCGCCCTCCTGGTTTCAATGGGCGCCGCGCTGATTTTCCTGGCCGCTTCCCGCTTGACCGCGCGCAATTTCACAGGCTCGCAACGGTAGCGGTTTGGCTCGTATCGAACGCTAAGGTCGATATTGAATCGTATCGGAGCGGCCGGCGGCGAGAGTTGTGATCAATCCTTGGATGTGTTACTTTTGGACGATTGGTTGACGCTAGCGGGAAGCTCCAATCCGGTTGCCTTCAACTATTCACGGATTACCGCCGGGCCAAGTGGACGAACGGCAAGACTCATTTCACACGGCGGCAATATTAAACGCGCAAACTAAAGAGCAAACTGACGATATGTTCGATACGGAAGCGGTATCAATCTCAGGTCTTTCGCGCCGTCAGTTCTTGGGGCTGGGAGCGGGGGCAGCTCTGGGAGCCGTATTGGGCGCCGGCGGCCAGGTCGCGAAGGCGAACAGCGCGCGCATCATCCGGCACGTGTACACCAATGCGCGGAAAGTATGCCTGACTTATGACGACCTCTGGAGCGAGTATTACACCTTGCGCTTCGGCCGCGAGTACAGTCGGCATAATGTTGGTTTAACGCTTTTCCCGGTCGGCTTGGCAGTAAAGAACAACCTGGATCGGCCGCACGCTGGTTACGAAAATCTCTATCCGCGCTTGCGAGATATGGGACACGAGTTCGGCTGTCATCTGTTTACGCACCGGGACATCCGGAATTTCGGCTTGCAGCAGCTAATCGACGAAGAGATGGAACCGACCCTGCACGTGATGCGGCGCGCGCTCGGTCCCGCTTTTCAGCCGGTGGGCCTACGCCCGCCCTATGGCGTCGTTACCGATGCTGTGCAAGAACTGTCGGCGCGCTATGGCATTCCCTTGATCTTATGGGGTCTTGACTCGCAAGACGCGATTTGCACCAAGCAAAGCGAGAGCGGCGACTGCGAATGCGACCCGCCGCCCAGCTTCGTATCGTATGCCAGCGTTTGGGGACCCGACCCGCGCGATGTGATGTGTACGCAGGAGCAATGCCTGGAGAGCTGCATTGACGCAATTGTCAATAGCTACGAGCATTATCTGCGCCCGGGCACGATTATTCTGCATCATGCGCTCAAAGCCGCCTTCCTGGCGATACCGTCTACGCTGCGCCTCCTGCGCGCCTGGAATATGCAGCCGATTCGGTTTTCCGAGCTCCTGCATTACGCGTCCTGATTCGATTTGATTCGCCGCCCGCATGAACGGATACCGGTTGCGGCGAGGGCGACTCACCGAGACGCCCCTACAATTTCTAATTATATTGTAGGAACTACTGAGACGAATACAGTTTCCGTCGACCGGCACGGCTGTCGCGCATCCGTTGTTTAGGCTATTCAGGATACAATTATTCGTCACTGTGTACTAAGCTTTGGCAGGTGGTCGAAATGTGGTTCTCGTGGCGGAGAAGGAGTGGAGAAAATGACGATTCGTGTTGGCATCAACGGCTTCGGACGTATCGGCCGGCAAGTGCTGAAAGCGATCATGGAATACTATCCGAACGATATTGATGTGGTCGCCTTCAACGACCTTGGCGATCTCGATACGATGGCGCATCTGTTTCGATATGATTCCAACTATGGTGTCTATTCGGGCGAGGTTGAAGCGACCGAAGGCGCGCTGGTCGTTGATGGGAACGAGCTCAAGGCTTTGTCCGAGCGGGATCCGGCCCAGCTGCCCTGGGGTGATTTGGGCGTCGATGTCGTGATCGAAAGCACGGGCATTTTCACCGACAAAGCCAGCGCGTCCAAGCATATTGAAGCGGGCGCGCAGAAGGTGATTATCTCGGCGCCAGCCAAAGGCGAAGATATCACCATTGTCCTGGGCGTCAACCAAGACTGGTACGACCCGGCGCGTCATCATGTCTTGTCGAACGCGTCTTGCACAACCAATTGTCTGGCGCCCGCCGCCAAGGTCGTAAACGATGCCTTCGGCATTCAGCAAGGCTTTATGACTACCATCCATAGTTACACAAACGACCAGCAGATCCTGGATTTGCCGCACAAAGATCTTCGGCGCGCGCGGGCGGCCGCCGTAAATATGATCCCAACAACCACCGGCGCCGCGCAAGCGGTCGCGCTCGTGGTTCCGGAGTTGAAGGGAAGGTTTGATGGCATGGCTGTGCGCGTGCCGACGCCAACCGGCTCGCTGGTGGATTTTGTCGCCACTGTCGAGCGCGGGCCTGGGAAACAAGAACTGATTGACGCCTTTGAAGAAGCGGCCGCTGGCCCGATGCGCGGCTATCTTGATGTATCGCACGAGCCGCTTGTCTCCAGCGATTATGTCGGAAACCCGCATTCGAGCGTCATCGACGCCCTGGCGACGGACGTGGCTGGCAATCTGGTGAAAGTTATCACCTGGTACGACAATGAGTGGGGTTACTCTTGCCGCACGGCGGACTTGACGAAGTTTGTCGGCGACCGCTTATAGTTGCTGCCAGACGCAAGCTGACAATCGAGAGCCGCCCTCGCTAAACCGCATCGCCGGGAGCGACCTGACATGAACAAGTTGACAGTGCGAGACATTGAGCTGGGTGGCAAGCGCGTCCTTGTTCGGGTCGACTTTAATGTGCCGCTCAATGGCGAAACCATCACGGACGACACGCGCATCCGCGCGGCGCTGCCGACGCTTGAATACATTCTATCCTGTAATCCAAGAGCGATCATCCTGCTGTCGCATCTAGGGCGCCCGAAAGGCGAGCCCACTGCCGGGATGTCGCTGGCGCCGGCCGCGCCCGCCCTGGCCAAGTTAATCGGGCAGCCTGTCGTTTTCGCAGGCGATTGCATCGGCAGTGCGGCTGATGAAGCGATAAGCGCGCTGCCGGCCGGCGGTATTGCGCTCTTGGAAAATACGCGCTTCCATCAGGGAGAAACCACGAATGACGCGCAGTTCGCCGCGGAGTTGGCGCGCCACGGTGATATCTTCGTCAATGACGCCTTTGGGGCGGCGCATCGCGCGCACGCGTCCAATGTTGGCATCGCGAGCTATCTCAGTGCTGTCGCTGGCTTGCTGCTTGAAAGAGAGATCAATTACCTTTCGACTGCGCTGGCGCAGCCCGAGCGCCCCTTTGTGGCGATTCTCGGCGGCGCCAAAGTCTCGGGCAAGATTGATGTGATCGACGCGCTGCTGGACAAAGTCGATAGATTGCTGGTTGGGGGCGGCATGGCGAATACATTCTTCGCCGCCCAGGGCCGAGACATGGCCGACTCATTGGTTGAAGGCGACGCGCTGGCGATCGCGCTCAATGTTCTGGATAGAGCCGGCGCCAAGCTGGTTCTGCCGGTTGATCAACGCATTGGCGATTCCTTCAGCGACGCCGCCGCGCAACGCGTAATCGACTCGTCCACGGACGTCCCGGCCGGCTGGCAGTCGCTTGATATTGGTCCGGCAACCGTCAAGAGATTCGCGGAAGAGCTTCGCAGTGCCCAGACGGTGGTTTGGAACGGACCGATGGGCGTCTTCGAGTTGCCAGCTTTCGCTGCGGGCACAATCGGAGTTGCGCGTGCGCTCGCCGCTCGGACGGCTGAGGGCGCAACCACCATCATCGGCGGCGGCGATTCGGCGGCGGCCGTCGAAAGCGCCGGTGTGGCAAAGCAGATGTCGCATATTTCGACCGGCGGCGGCGCCAGCCTCGAGCTGTTGGAAGGCAAGGAACTTCCCGGCATTGCTGCCTTGTCGCAGCGCTAGCCGCGCGCCAGGTCTTAAGCAAAGGAGCCGCAACCCATTTGCGCCGGAGGCCGCGCCAGTGTACAAATAGTATAGGCTTGCTAACTCTCATCAGGAGCGACTCATGGCGCGAAAGCCGATCATCGCGGGCAACTGGAAAATGAACAAGGCGCCGGATGAGGCGGTCGCATTCCTGCGTGAGCTGGCGCCGATGATTAGCGCCTACTCGAACGTTGAACGGGTGGTCGCCCCAAGTTTTCTCGTGCTGACAGCCGTGGCGGCTGAGCTAGCGGAGTCGCCCATCGCGGTAGCGGCGCAGGACGCCCACTGGGCTGAGAACGGCGCCTATACCTCGCAGGTCTCCGTGAACATGCTCAGCCCCTTCATCGACTACATCATCATCGGTCATTCGGAATGCCGCGCTTATCTCAACGAAACTGACGCCAACGTAAATCGCAAAGCGCAAGCGATCCTGGCGGCGGGCAGAAAACCGATCATCGCAGTGGGCGAAAGTCTTGCGCAGAACGAAGCGGGCGAAACAGTTGACTTCGTCCGCGCGCAGGTGAGCGCAGCGCTGGAGGGAATTAGGCACGAGCAAATGACCGATGTTGTAATCGCCTATGAGCCGATTTGGGCGATTGGCACCGGCAAAAGCGCCAGCGGCGAATTGGCGGATGAGATCATCAGGACGGCAGTGCGCGCGACCGTCGGCGACTTTTACGGCGGCAGCATAGCCGACGCCATCCGTATACAATATGGCGGCAGCGTGAAACCAAGCAATATGGAAGAATTTATGGCGCAAGCAAATATCGATGGCGCGCTTGTTGGCGGCGCTTCTCTCGATGCCGACGACTTTGCCGCCCTGGTTGAAATCGCGGCGCGCGTGAAAGGTCCTTGAGCTGGGCGCGCTGGACTACCTCGCCTTGGTTGGCGCGCTCGGTCTGCTGCTCTGGCTATTTCGCCAGATTGAACGCTGGCTCCATCAACACATCTTCAAAGTGGGCTGGCTGCTGACGAACAACTATCAGATCACCACCGTCCTCTATTACATCGTCTTTCTGCCTGGCATTCTGCTGCACGAGTTCACGCTATGGCTGGCCGCCGGGCTGCTGAGAGTTCGAGCGGTTCGCGCCATTCAGTTCCCGGCGACGCAGGAAATCGGCGAACTGCGACTGAACTTCGTTCGCTTGTCGCCGCAGTCGGGCTTGCTCAGGCTTTCTTTGATACGGCTGGCGCCGTTTGTCGCGGGCCTCTGCGCTCTCTGGTTGATCGCCGCGCAGGTCTTAGATCTTGACCAGATTGTGGACGCTGCCAAGTCGGGCGAGTTGGAAGACCTGGCTGGCGCAGCTGCAAAGTTGCTTAGGACGGCGGATTTCTGGCTTTGGTTTTACTTCGCGTTCACCTTTGCCAATACAATGTTCTCGGATTTACCCAAAGGTTTTAGCGCGCGGCATAGGTCCGCAACGATAATCTTGACCGGAGCAATCCCTGTGGTCGCTTGGAGCGCGGCCAGCTCGATAGAGCTCTCGCTCGCCCAGGCGATCGAACGGTTGACATCCAGCTTGGCGCTGATCACGCTGCAGGTCATTGTGATGAATATCGTCATCCTTGCTGGCCTGGGCCTCATTGAGGCTTTGATCGAGCGCGTTACGGGAAAGAGCGCAACCTTTTCCGACGGCAAAATGCTGACCATGTCACGCCAGGAAGCGCAGGAATGGAAGGCGGCTCAAGCGCAAAAGAGGCGCGCCGCCCGCCAGCGAGGGACTGAGCGGAGTAAAGAAAAGGTCATCGCTTCCGTCTACGAATTGAAGCTGCCGATACCGGGACCGCCCGGGCGAGAACCGGTGAGCCGAAGCATTGTCACTGTGATGGATCTAGCGGAGGCCCGCGCCGACGCTGCAGCCGCAGCCAGAGCAGACAACATGCCCGAACCCCCGACGATTCAACTGGACCAACAGTCTCAAGCCCCGCCAGCGCCGCCAGCTGACCCTGGCGACGCGCCAACAGCCAGTCAGCCAGTGAAGACGCGGAAGTATCCATACCGCCAGTCTGAAGCAACTCGATCCGAGCGCCAAGCGCGAGCGGATGATGAGAATGCGCCCTTCAGCCGACCCTTCGCAGGCTCCGATTCCAAAGTCGATACTGCCGACGGCAATGAAACCGATGGCGGCGAAGCAGCCGATGCCAGCCCCTTCTCGAGACCTTTCAATATGCGGACGCGACCAAGCGTTGATTTGGACTTGGATTCAGACAGCTCTCCTGCCCGGCCAAGCGATGGGCGCATCAATCCTACAGCAGCAACCGGCGAATCCGCGCCGGCGACGCCCTCCAGCCGGACTCGCCCAGCGCCGAAACCGTCCGCGGGCGCCAAGAACAAGCCGCATCAGCTGACGCGCGCCGACAGCGACGAGCTCAGCTACGAGCCGCTGGATGCCGACGGCATCTAGCCGGAAGATGACTGGCGCTACGAGAGCTGCGATGGCGCCGCATCTTCGTCTTGCGGCGTCGATATCCTACCCACAGCGACGAATCCGAGGGCGATGCAGGCGAGCATGAAGGCGAAGGCAATGAACTTGAACATCTGGCTGTTGGTGACCAGCGTCAAAAAGCCGAAGAAGGCGCAGACCGAATAGTAGCATAGCGCGATCTGCCTGGGGCTTAGGATCCCGTTATCGAGCAGGCGGAAATGCAGATGCCCGCGGTCGCCGCGAAATGGATTGGCGCCGTGCCGAATGCGGTTGACGATTTGCCAACCCAAGTCCATCAGCGGCAGCCCCATAACCAACAAGATCGTCGCCATTTTGGCGCCGCCGATGATGCTCAGCGTGCCAAGCGCGTAGCCGAGAAACCAGGCGCTGCCACCCATGTACACGCGCGCCGGATAGAAGTTGTGTAGCAGAAAGCCCAGCAGGGCGCCAGCCAGCGCCAAGGGCAATAGACTGACGCTCGTTTGCGGCGGTTCCAGGCGCACAGCGCTATTCAGAAAGAGAACAATTGCGGCGATAAGCGCGATGCCGGCCGCCAGCCCGTCCGAGCCATCGACCAGGTTCACAGTATTCATCATCAGAACCAGCCAGAAGAGCGTCAGCGCCACGGTCACGACTGGCGACCACTCGCCGGTCTGGCTGCCTGTAAACGGATTGTTGAAGAAGGCGATGAAGATTTGAAAGATTATCGCAATTGCTGATGTGAGGATTTGCCCCAGGAATATCTGAAACCAATTCAAGCCAATTACATCATCAATGACGCCCAGTATGAAGATTACGGCGCTGCCCAGAATCAGCCCGGTCAGGCGAAAGATCTCGTAGGGATCCTGGCGCTCGATTGGCACTAGCTGCGCCACAATGACGGCAATCGTAAAGCCGACGAATATGGCCAAGCCGCCGAGTTTCGGCATCGAGACGCGTTCCTGGCGCCGACCGCCCGGCACCGATGTGATGCCGAAGCGGAAGCTCAGCCAGCGCGCCAATGGCACAGCCAGCAGCGCCGACGCAAGGGCAGTGTTGAATACGATGGCAAAGGCAAGTAGTCGTAACATCAGGTGCCGAACATGCGGTCGCCGGCGTCGCCCAAGCCGGGAACGATGAAGCCGATTTCATTCAGTCGCTCGTCCAGCTCGGCCACATGAATCGGCACATCGGGATGAGCGGCCGAGAGCGCGTCCACGCCTTCGGGCGCGGCCAATATGCCGAGAAACTTTATCCGCTTAGCGCCCCACTTTTTCAAGATCTTGACCGTTGCGATAGCTGAACCGCCGGTCGCCAACATCGGATCCAGCACCAGGCATACTTGTACGGTGGGAGCAGCCGGTAGCTTATTATAATACTCAACCGGACGCAAGGTTTCTTCGTCGCGATACAAACCGATATGCCAAACCTGAACCGCTGGCAGCAGCTCCTGTATGCCGTCGACCAAGCCCAAACCGGCGCGCAGAATCGGCACCAAGCCAATGACTTCGCTCGCCTCCCAGCCCTTGGCTTCGCCCATGGGCGTGTTGACCGACGCGGGCTTCAACTGTAGATCCAGCGTCGCTTCGTAGCAGAGTAGCAGCGCCAGTTCGCGCGCCAGCTCGCGAAACTTGCGATGGTCGGTGGCCTTATCGCGCAGCCGGGTCAGTTTGTGCTTGACGAGCGGGTGAGACGAAACATGTATAGGCAAGGAAAGATCCTTTCTGCTCCCGTCGGGTTTGGCGGCGCGGGCCTCTGCCTGATTTTATAAAGCGAGGATTGAATCCGCAATCCACTCGTCTATACTGGCAGCCATTCACCCGAAAAGCGACAGTGCAAACCATGTCCGAGGAGCGGCGCGTCGTCAGCGGCCAAGCGAAAAAGACCGACCGAGACAACATCGCGCTGCGCCCCCGGCGGCTGGCCGACATCGTGGGCCAGGACCGCGTGCGCGAGAACCTGAGCATCATTATTGATGCCGCCACCGCTCGGCAAGAGCCCATTGACCATATTCTATTCTATGGGCCGCCAGGCTTGGGCAAGACCTCGCTGGCTTACGTGATCGCCAATGAGGCGGGCGCCAATATCCGCGTGACGGCGGGACCCGCCATTGAACGCGCCGGCGACCTCGCCGCCATACTCACGCACCTGAAGCAGGGCGATATCCTGTTCATCGATGAAGTGCATCGATTGGGCAAAGCGGTCGAAGAGATCCTGTATCCGGCGATGGAAGATTTTGTGCTGGACATCGTGATCGGCAAGGGACCGGCGGCGAAGACGCTGCGGCTGAACCTGCCGCGCTTTACCGTCATTGGCGCGACTACCCGCTTGGCGCTTTTGGCATCGCCCCTGCGCGATCGCTTCGGCGCTCGCTTCCGGCTGGACTTTTACGATCCGGCTGCTATTGAACGGATCGTTACGCGCGCCGCCAACATGCTGGACCTTGAGATGGATGATGAGGCGGCGCTCGAGATTGCGCAACGCGCTCGCGGCACGCCTCGCGTCGGTTTGCGGCTCCTGCGCCGAGTCCGCGATTACGCGGAAGCGCGCGCTGATGGCGTGATCACTATTGCGGCGACGCGGGAAGCGCTGGCTCTCATGGACATCGATCAGCTCGGGCTTGATGATGTCGACCGGCGAATTCTGTCGACAATCATCGAGAAATTTGGTGGCGGTCCCGTTGGTCTCGATACGATCGGCGCCGCCATCAGCGAAGACAGCGCCACCATCATGGATGTCTACGAGCCGTACCTGATCCAACTCGGCTTCATTGATCGCACGCCGCGCGGCCGCGCCTGTACGATTCACGCCTACAAACATCTTGGAATCCATTTCGAAGACGAGGCCGCAGATCCATCTGAGGGTCAGCAGCGTCTGCTATGAACGTCGCCGACTTCGATTATGATCTGCCGGCATCTTACATCGCGCAAAGTCCAGCCGAGCCGCGGGATTCCGCCAGACTATTGCGCCTGGATCGTCAGAGCGGCGCCATTTCGCATTCCGTATTCTCAAATATAGTCGACCTTTTGCGCCGGGATGATGTGCTTTTGCTCAACAATACGCGCGTAATACCCGCTCGTCTGCGGGCGCTTAAGTTGACCGGCGGCAAAGTTGAAATCTTGTTGCTAAAGCGGTTGAGCGCGCGGCGCTGGCAGGCCCTTGTCGGCGGCCGAGGGATTCGCCCGAGCCTGCGTTTGCGCATCGACGACAGTGACATCACTTGTACAATTGTCGAGCAATTGGAGATGTCCCAGCGCGTCATCGATTTCAGCGAGCCGATTGACGACGAATTGCCTCGGCTTGGCGAGATGCCATTGCCGCCATACATTCATTCGAAGCTCCGGGAATGCGAGCGCTACCAGACGGTGTACAGCGAGATTGACGGCTCGGCGGCCGCGCCAACAGCCGGCTTGCACTTCACGCCCGAGCTGCTTGGAAAACTCGAAGACAAGGGCGTGAAACTTGCGACTTGCACCTTGCGCATCGGGTTGGATACCTTTCAGCCGGTTAGCGCGAAGCGGGTACGCGATCATAAGATGCACCGCGAGCATGCGGCGCTGGATTCAGGCAACGCCGCCATCATCAACGAGGGCAGACGAGCCGGCGGGCGGGTCATCGCCGTCGGCACAACTTCAGCGCGCACGCTTGAAACCGCCGCCATCCTCAGCGCCGGCGGGCGCGTCGATAAGCCGCGCAGCGATAATGAACGAGCGAACGCTTTCCCTATTCGCGCGTTTCGGCAGGACACCAGCCTGTTCATTTACCCCGGTTACCGCTGGCGCGCCGTCGACGCCATGATCACGAATTTTCATCTGCCGCGCTCCACGCTGCTGATGATGCTTAGCGCCTTCGCGGGCCGTGAGACTTTGCTCGCTGCTTATGAAGTGGCGAAGCAAGCCGGCTACCGCTTTTACTCTTTTGGCGATGCCATGTTCATCACCTGAATCGCGCGAGCCCGTCATGCTCAATCTAGGGCTTGACTGCGCGCAGGTTGGCGTACTAGAATAGCGTCCGCCCGGCGCACATTGCCGGGCATTATAAGATATTGCCAATTTTCCTCGCGCACGGAGTCCAGAGCGGCGTCTGTCGCGGAGAATCGAAGCGAAGATTGGGGTCGGGCAGCATGTATGCAATCATACGAAGTGGCGGCAAGCAGTATCGCGCGGAGGTGGGCGCGACCATAGACGTCGATCGCTTGCCGCAAGGCGTCGGCGAATCAATAGAGATTTCCGATGTGCTTCTGGTCGCGAACGGCGAGCAAGCGCATATTGGACGCCCGCGCGTTGAAGGGGCTACCGTCACCGCAACGGTGGTCGAGCAGTTTCGCGGCAAGAAGATCATCGTGTTTAAGTACCGTCAGCGTACGAATTACCGCCGCAAACAGGGCCATCGCCAATATTACACGCGGCTGCGCATCGAAGACATCAAGGTCTAGCAACGGGTAAAGGAGGCGGATCGCAATGGCGCACAAAAAGGGCGGCGGATCGTCGAGCAACGGACGCGACAGCAACTCAAAGCGGCTTGGCGTCAAGAATTACGGCGGGCAGTATGTGATTCCAGGCAATATTATCGTCCGGCAGCGCGGCAGCAAGTTTCGCCCGGGCGAGGGTGTGGGCATGGGCAAGGACTACACGATTTTCGCCACGCGCGCTGGTTTCGTCACCTTTGAGAGAATCCGCGGACGCAAAGGGCAGAAGCGCATTTCCGTGTATAGTACGCATGCGAAGACCGGTCAAAGTCTAGGCTGAGTCGCCAGCAATAGACATTAGCGCTGCGCGCGCCGCAAAACTGTGGAGGAATCAATGAAAGAGGCTATCCATCCCGCCTGGCATGAAACGCCGGTGCGCTGCATGACCTGCGGCACCACATGGACGACAGGCTCAACCGTCGAGTCCTTGACCGTTGAGATCTGCTCGAATTGCCATCCCTTTTATACGGGCGAGCAGCGAATCGTCGACACCGAAGGCCGGGTCGACAAGTTCATGAAGCGATTGCAGCAGCGCGACGAGATTCGTACGGCGCTCGATAACGCCGCCGCCGAACGCACGCCGCTTGACCTGCCGATCGCTGAACTCGATATCGGCGCGCGCTATACCAACATCTTGGAAGACAACGGGGTCGCGACAGTCGCCGACGTACTCAATCGTTTGGGCGGCGAGGACGACGAGAACAGCATCTTGGCGATACAAGGGATCGGGCGCAAAGTCGTGAGTGACATGAGGAAGAGCTTGCGCGCTCGCGGCTATCAGCTCGGCAATTGAGTTCTGGCTGAGCCGTCAGCGATCAGTCAGATCAAGTCTCGCGCTGCGCAATCCACTTAGCCCCCAGCATACGATAAGTTTGGAAAGGCGCGGCCTGCGCCAATTCAAACCGGGTGTCTAGAATTTGAACCACCACGCCGGCCGCATTGAAGTCATTTGCGGCAGTATGTTCTGTGGCAAGACGGAGGAGCTCCTACGCCGCGTGCGCCGGGCAATCATCGCGCGGCAAAGGGTCAAGGTCTTCAAGCCAGAAATCGACGATCGCTACGGCATCCAGCGCATCACGAGCCACAGCGGCCAATCCGTTGAGGCGATACCAGTGGCGGTCTCCAGCGATATCCTCGCTTTGGCGAATGGCGAAGCGACGGTGGTCGCCATTGACGAAGCCCAGTTCTTTGATGACGGTATTGTAGCGGTCGCGCACAGCCTCGCCGATGATTACGGCGTGCGCGTGATCATCGCCGGGCTGGATACCGACTTCCGCGGCGAGCCCTTCGGCGCTATGCCGCGCCTGCTGAGTATTGCCGAAGAGGTGATCAAGCTGCAGGCGATTTGCGTCGTTTGCGGCGAGCCCGCCAGCCGTACGCAGCGCCTCGTCAATGGGCAGCCCGCGGCTTATGACGACCCCATCATCATGGTCGGCGCGCGGGAGAGCTACGAGGCGCGCTGCCGCGCCCATCATGAAGTGCTTGCAAGCGGATCCTAGTATTCGCCCGGCGGCAAGTGAAGTCGGTCAAATCTTCCCGCGAGAGCGAGCCGTCTTACAATAAGAGGCTCGGGATCTCTTCCGGATTGGCGGCGACGCGCGCGCCCGCGGCTTCAAGCGCCAGAATCTTCTCTTCAGCCGAGCCTTCGCCGCCATCGACGATTGCGCCGGCGTGACCCATCCGCTTGCCCGGCGGCGCGCTTCGGCCAGCGATAAAAGCGGCGACCGGCTTGGTCATCGCGTTCCTAATGTAGTCGGCAGCGGCAATCTCCGCGCTCCCGCCGATTTCACCGAGCAGCGCCACTTTTTCGGTCTCGGGATCGCTCTCAAACATCGCCAGAACGTCAACGAAGGTGGTGCCGATGACCGGATCGCCGCCGATTCCTACAACGGTCGATATGCCGATGCCGGCGTTCTTCATCGCAAAGCCCACTTCGTAGGTCAGCGTGCCGCTCTTGGACACGACGCCGACATTGCCCGGCATTGCCACCATCGCTGGAATTATGCCAACTTTGGCCTGCCCCGGCGTCATGACGCCCGGGCAATTGGGACCGATCAAGCGCGCGCCCCGGCAGCGGCAGTAGGCGACTACCTTCATCATGTCAGCAACGGGAATATGCTCTGTCAAACAGACAACCAGTTTGACGCCGGCTTCGGCCGCCTCCAGTATCGCGTCGGCGGCGAAGCGCGCCGGCACCGTAACGAGGCTGACATCGGCGTTGGTCGTTTCCACCGCGCTGCGCATCGTATCAAAGACAGGCTTGCCTTCGAACCATTCGCCGCCCTTCCCAGGCGTGACGCCGCCAACCACGTCCGTACCGTATTCCATCATCAGCTTGGCGTGGAAGCCGCCTTGCCGACCAGTAATCCCTTGAACCAAGACGCGCGCCGACTTGTCGATAAGAATGGACATGTCAAGCCCCCTCCTTTACCGCGGCGACCGCGCGTTGAGCCGCTTCCGTCAATGTCTCGGCGCTGATGAGCTTGGGGATGCGCGCGTCGCCTATGATCCGGTTGCCCTCAGCCGCATTGGTGCCTTGCAAGCGAATGACCATGGGCACATCGGGCTTCACTTCGTTGTAGGCTGTCAGGATGCCATTGGCGACCTCATCACAGCGCGTGATGCCGCCAAAAATATTGAAGAGCACACACTTGACGTTGTCGTCCGAGAGGATAATTCGCAGGGCAGCGGCTACTTGCTCTGGGGATGCGCCGCCGCCGATATCCAGAAAGTTAGCCGGTCCGATGCCAGCGTCGTCGCCGTAGAGCTTGGTCATATCCATGGTGGTCATCGCCAAGCCAGCGCCGTTCACCATGCAGCCTATCTGGCCATCAAGCTTGATATACGTGATGCCGGCCTCGCGCGCCCGCTTTTCAGACTCCGGCTCGCCGCTGGTATCGCGCGCTGCGGTCAAGGCTGGCTGCCGGAAGAGCGCGTTGTCGTCAATGATTACCTTGCCGTCAACCGCTAGCAACTCGCCTGCGCCCGTGACGGCGAGGGGATTGATCTCGGCCAGCTCCGCATCGCTTTCGCTGTAGCACTGGTACAAGCCGCCAAGTATCAATCCGAAGCTGCGCCAAAGGGCGCGCGGCAGGCCCATAGCGCTCGCTATATTGGTCTTCTGAAAATCCTGCAATCCCATCAGCGGATCGACGTGCTCGCGAACAATCGCGTCGGGGCGATCGCGATTCAGTTCTTCAATATCCATACCGCCTTCCATCGAGGTCATGATGAGCGGCTTGCCCGCCCCGCGATCATTTGTGATCGCCAAATAGATTTCCTGCTGAATATCGGCGGCTGGGTCAACCAGAACGCGTTCGACGGTTAAGCCCTTGATGTCCATGCCCAGGATGTCTTCGGCGTGACGCTTCGCCTCATCAGCGTTGCGCGCGACTTTGACACCGCCCGCCTTGCCACGCCCGCCGACATGCGCCTGAGCCTTTATCACTACGACGCCGCCCAGCTCGCGCGCGATGTCGTAGGCCTCGGCCGGGCTGGCCGCGACCTTGCCCTGCGGTATGGGAATGCCATAATCCTGAAACAAGAACTTGGATTGAAACTCATGCAGCTTCAAAAGCGTTGACCTCCAATGCCGCGCGGGCAACCCCTCGCGCCGACCTTGTCCATCGCCCGGCGTCTATCTTCGAGCATGGCAACCGTAGGTTCGTCTGTCTAAGATGGAGTAGGTTACGACAACCTTCCGCTTATCTCAAGCCAGAATAGTCAAGGGAGGAATGCCCTCAGATTCTTGTGTGCGTCATCGGGATTCTGAGTAGACTAAATGAAGGCGCGTAAACATTAGAGCCAGGTCTTACGGCAAAGGGAGAAGACGATGACGAATCGACTGGCGATCATTTTCATCTTGTCATTATCGTTAATGATGTCTGTCTCGTTTAGCCAGGACACCAGCAGCACCAACCTGCTTGCAAACGGCGACTTTGAAGGAGAATTTGTGGAGCTGACGGGCGCCTCCCCGCGCAAGGTCGCGGAATCGTGGACGCCCTGGCATGTGCCGGCCAGCCCTACCAGCCCCTCGTTCGCCAATCACGATCCCAACTATGACGAAGAGACGGACAGAATTCGCCTCGATGCAGAGGGCAAGGCGCAGCGGTATTTCACCTTATTCGCTACTCACCAGGGCGGCATCTATCAAGAAGTTGATTCATTGACCAGCGGCACGACCTATCGATTCAGCATTTACGCCTATGTATGGTCGTCCAGCTTTGAAGATACAGAAACTAGCGAAGATCCTGGCGATGTCGTCGTTCGCGTCGGCATAGACCCCGATGGTGGCACAGACGGCGCGAGCCAAGACATTATCTGGTCGACAGCGGCTACCTTTTTCTACGATGCCTACCGCCAGTATGCCGTCATCGCTACGGCGGAAAGCTCCACCATCACCGTTTTCGTCGAGTCGACCGTCGGCGAGCCGCGCGCGAACAATTACATTTATCTGGACGACGCGGTGCTGGAGGTCGCGAGCGAGACGGTAGTCGTCGTCGAGCAGACGCCTACATCGGAAACCAATGCCGGGCTGCAAGGCGATCCCTCAGCCGACACGCCAACGCCAACGATGACCCCAACCGCAGCCGCGACCCTCGAGGATGCGCCCGCTCTACCACAAGACACCCCTACGCCGACCCCGACCAATACGGCAACTTCAACAGCGACCGCAACTGCGACTCATACTGCGACGCCCTCCCCTACCCTTGCGACGCCCTCCGAGCAAGGCGATTCGGGCGATGGCGCAGTCGCTACAGACGAAGGACCCGAAACGGTTGAGCATGTCGTGGTTGAAGGAGATACGGTCAGCGCGCTGGCGCTTCAATACAGCAGTACTGTCGACGCGATAAGGGAGGCCAACGACCTAAACCCGTCGAGTCTGATAGTAGTCGGGCAGCGGCTCGTCATACCCATCAATGTGACGCCAACCCCTGAACCAGACGCCCCCAGCGCGACGCCAACGCCGACGCCTACTTCGACGCCAACGCCCACGCAAACGCCCACGCCTACCTCGACGCCGACGCCAACGCCGACGGCCACGCCAATCACTTACCAGATACAGCCGGGCGATACCTTGGTAGACATCGCGGCTATATACGGCACAAGCGCGGAACTATTGGCGGCAATCAATAATATCGCCAATCCAAACCGAATAGACGTTGGCCAAATCCTGCTGATACCGACGGCGATTCCGCCAAGTCCGACGCCCTCGGATACGCCGTCGCCTACGCCGCCGCCAACCGAAGAGCCGCCAGAGGAACCGGCAAGGGAATCCATAGCGCAACCGACTGCAAGCGCCTACGTTATCCACGTCGTGCAAATCGGTGACACGCTGGACGAGATAGCCCGAGACTACAACACCACTATCGCCGCAGTCGCGCAGATGAACGGCATCGAAAACCCAAGCCTGATAAATCCGGGTCAGGAATTGAGGATCCCGTCCGCCAACGGAACTCCGGTGGCAACGCCGGACGGACCGCCGACGCCGACGGCAACAAATACGCCGGCGCCAACACCAACGCCGCTCCCGACCAATGTGCCGATCACCCATACGGTTCAACCCGGCGACACGCTAACTCAAATAGCTGCGCGCTATGGCGTCAGCATTGTGGAACTGGCGCAGCTGAATGGATTGATTGATTACGACCGGTTGGGTGTTGGTCAGGTCTTGCTCATCCCCAACTGAGTGGATGCCTGAAGGCAGAGCAGGTCTAAAGCGCGAGAGGATATCCAGCTCGCGCGATCGCTGGCATTTTTCGAGCTGTCAGTCGCTGAATCGTATTTTGCAGTCCATGCCGCCCATTTGGACTTGCCCTTTGCTCTCGCCATGTTTCGAGATCGTTGCCGTCAGTAAACGGCTGCTAACGCGGTGGACGCGCGAACAGAAGCGATTCCATCGGATGACGCGCGTTTTATCTATTGCGCCATGCTTAGAATCACTGTGACTCGCCCATGTTTCAATCAGCGGGACGTTGTATTATCGTTAGGACGAGCTTGGCCAACTGGATTCGAGCGCTGGCGATGTTTGATTGAACGCAGGCGAGGCAGTCAATGAATCTCCTTCACTGGATTAGCGTCATCATGCTGACGTTGGGCGCGCTCGCGTCGGCCTTGGTGACTTGGGCGCAAGAGTCGACCGACTCAACCATGACCGTTCACGTCGTGCAGCGCGGAGAGAACCTATTCAGAATCGCGCTGAAATACGACTTGTTCGCCGAGGACTTGGCCGCGGCAAATGGAATCACCGACAGCGACTCGATAGCGGTCGGTCAGCGACTGATCATCCCGCTGGCCGGGGCGGCCGAAGCTGGCGCTGAGACCGGGACCGCCCTGACGGAATCCGAGCCGAAGCCGATCCCGACATCGGCGCCGCGCCCTGCAATCCGACACTCGTTTTCGCGCTTCGGCGAGCCGAGCGGGAACTTCACGCATACTGTGAAATCAGGCGAGACGCTTTCCGCAATCGGGCTGCGCTACAACCAGACAATCGATGCGCTGGCGACTGCCAATCGCTTACGGGATCCGGGTTTTCTCAGCATTGGCCAGCGCCTGATCGTGCCCGGCATTCAGTTGCCGCGCTTGACGCTGGAACTGCCGGAGATCGTTACCGCGTTCAGCATTGATCCCCTAGTCTTCGAGGCCGGGCGCAGCGGACAAATCGAGCTAATAACAAGCGAACGGGTCGCTGTCGGCGGGCAGTTTCTCGGGCGCGATCTGCGCGTCATCGAACGCGGCAATGGATTGCGACATAGTGTTCTCATTGGCGTCCCGATGTTCACGGAGAAGAACGTTTACCCGCTCAGTTTCGATTTGAAGGATGAGAGGGACCAGCATTTCACAGTCGCCGCCACCGTGCAGGTTATGTCAGGCGGTTACGGACGCCAGACACTGACGATCGACGACAATGATCTGCTAGCGCCAGCAGTTGAAGAAGAAGAGATCGCGCTGTTGACAGGTCACACCGAGCGCTTCACGCCCTTACGATATTGGGCGCAATCGCTGAGTTTGCCAGCCGCCGCGCCGATTAACGCGGTGTTTGGCACCTTGCGTTCGTATAACGGCAGTCCTTTTGATCGTTACCACGGAGGCGTGGACTTCGCTGGCGCTCCAGGCACGGCAGTGCTCGCCGCCGCGGATGGGAAAGTTGTCCTGGTAGACCGCCTCCATATTCGGGGAAACACAACTCTTATCGATCATGGCTGGGGCTTGTACACGCTCTACGCGCATCAGGATGAAACCTTCGTTGAATTGGGAATGGACGTTACATCCGGGCAGATGATTGGCACGGTTGGGTCAACGGGCCGCAGCACCGGACCGCATTTGCATTGGGAAGCCTGGCTGAACGGCGTCAACATCGACCCCATGCAATGGGTCCAAGAGAGCTTTTCCTAAGCCAAGATGAGAAATCAAATGCGGGCTAGCCGGCGTAGGCGCCATCAAGCGCTTCAAAGTCCGTAAATAGAAAATGGTCGTGGTAATAATGTATCCACAGGAACGACAGAATCGCGGTGTAGTAAGCGATATCAAAGTGGCTGTTGCCGTCAATGCCGGGCCTGACGATGCCCGCCAAGGCGTAAACAAGCAAGAAGATCACCGCGGAGCCCAGCAGTAGAGCCGCGCTGAAGCCGTAGAGCGCGCGGGAGTCTTGCGTGCGTCGGCTGAAGCGGGCGACCAGCGGCGCGTCCGCATCCAGGTTGCCGGACATCTGCCTTATCTTGATGATGTAAAAGGTGATCGCCAGGTATTGAAATGAGTGCCAGGTGTTCAGCCCTTGAAAGGCGGTATCCAAGTTTGGCAGCAGCGGCGTACAAAAGGCGACCAAGACCGTAAGCGAAACGAAGCTGAATTTGGGAATGTTAAGAATCCCGTGATAATACTCGTAGACGCTCTTGCCAAGGTATGAGGCCAAAGCCGCGCCAAAGACCAGCGTAACCAGGACAAAAAACCAGGGATTGTCCGGCTGCTGAAACAGGTCGGGGATCGCCTCGCCCAGATCATTTTGCCCGATCTCAAAAGCGCCCTGGCTGATCTTCCACATGGCGACCGGAAAGAGGCTAGTTAGAACGACGGCGTAATCGATCAGACGCGACCAGGGGCTGAGCGCGCTCCTCCGCACAAACTTCGCTTCCTTGTGATTATAAAGCTCCACGATGTAGGTCACTTGATGCAATACGTGCAAGGATGCCCAAAAGAAGAAGAAGGTCAGCATCAAGCTCAGATTGAGAAAGGCGAGCGAGATCACCAGGATCGGTATGATGATCGAAGAACGAACCAGCGTCGGATAGCGTTCCTTAAAGCGCTCGTCGAGGCCCGTGCGCAGAAAGGTCGACATCATGTGGGGGCCGCCAATCGCCACGGCGACGAAGGTGTTAACCAGGTTGCGGCTGATGTCGTCGTTAAGCCCAACCTGGATGCCCAGCAAATACAGCAGATAGGGGAAGGGAACCACGACCACGCTCAAGGTGATGAAGAATAGATCCCAGCGGCGGTTGCGCAGCCAGTAGCTTGTTTTGTCGATTTCAGCCGCATACAGTTCCGACTTGGGCAGCGCTACCGCGGTGGCGGCCATTGCCAGTTCTCCCACACATAAACTGACCTGATTATACCAGAATTTATTTAGCAACGCAAAGTAAATCTTTATGAGGGGAGTGTCCATTGTTGAGGATATGAGCTGCCTGCGATCTTGTCAAAAATCGCTGCGCCTTCAGTGTTCTCCCTATTTTGGAGCTTTGTAGGGGCGCGCCTTGGCTCGCCCGTCTCACTCGACGCAGAAACATATCCGCCTAGTTAGCCACTCCCCTTATGAGCCGACTTGTTTCGGAGAGATCCTTAGGGAAGGAAGCCAAACCACTGACAGAAGTTTGTTGGATTGGCGGCGCAGCTTTCGGGCGCGTGCAGAAGGAGGAAGGCAAAGCCGGCGCCCGCGAGCACAACACCGATGAGCAGCGCGCAGCCGCACCAGGCAACGGGGCCGCCCTGAGCAATTTCCGCCGCAACCTCGATAAGACCCAGGATCACGTCAAATACGCCGCTTACCGCCTGCAATACAAAAGCGACTACAATGAGCGCGCCGCAGAGCAACGCGCAGCCGACCGCGATGATCGGCAGGGGCAATTGCGAAAGATCGATAGTTTGCAGCCACTCCATCGGCTTGTTTCGCTTCCAGCCCGCTCGCCCTACCCGGTTGCGCAGGCAGCGCCAACGGTCTTGCTCAACTCCCAGTTTACCGCCGGCGCGTCACGCTGGTAGCAGTCGCAATAATTTACATTCTGATTACCACCACTGTACTCCCAAAGCAGGAATCGCACCGCTGATTCGACACATATCGTCCGATCATCGCTCGCTGTCGTTGCGATCCATGACGACTCGATACGCAGGCCGCGATCAGCGGCTTCGCTGATTAGCGAAATCAGCAAGAGCGGATGCGCGTGCGGATCTGGAATGTCCGCATGGTTCAGCCGAATCTCGCCATTGGCCGCCAGCAAGAATAGCGCGCAGGGCGTCAGCAGGAGCGTGAACCAGCACAGCAGCGCCAGACCGCATCCCAGCCGCCGCAGCGAACTGCGATGGCTGGCGCGCGCCGGAGGCTGGTTGAGTTCCGGCGACGGCGATTCTTCTTGCGCGGGCGCAACCCCTGGTTCAGACACTTGGCGACCAATCGATAGTCTTATTCACTTGGCGCCGCAATCGAACATGTTTATCCAGGAAATCTTGCTCGTTGTCATACCGCGGGTTCGGGACCCGCATATTGACCGGCAACGCGTCAAGCGCTTCCTAGGCGCATGTTGAAGTCATGCACGCCAGCCCGAAAACGCAGCACAATGCTATCGGAAGAGTCATAGCTTACGTGCGCATAGATCGGCGGATCATGCGCGCCCATATCGAGAATCTTCGGCAGCAGCGTCGGCAGATCTTCAACCAGATCCAGATCTGGTATTCGATCACGCGCTATCCATTCGAGCTTCCCTTCGGAGCAATCTTCACGAATAGCGCGGCTGTCGCTGATTGCCGTAAAGACAAACAAGATGATGCCAGTCTCAGCGCCGGCATCGATATTGTGTATGCTGCGCAGCATAAGCGAGCGCGTCTGAAGGCCACTCTCTTCATGGATCTCTCGCAGCGCGCTGCTGAAGGGATCTTCATGGCGCTCAATATGTCCGCCCAAGCCATTGTATTGATTGGGGAAAACGCGCTTGTGGGCGGCGCGCTTGATCAATAGCACATCGTCTCCGTTTGTGACAAAGGATAAGGTGCGAGGCAGCGTCAACCAACGATCCTGCGTAAACTCCGCGCCCTGCTGCCGCGCCCCCATGCGCTCGCTCCCCCGCTAATCCCAGCTGAATTCGGACAATTGCCCAGCAATCCCGTTCATGATACGCTATACGCCGTCAAACAGCCATTCTATTTACAATCGCAATGATTTCGAATCCAGCTAGCGTACCGCCGCCAAACCTGCGGATTGTTCCCCTCGCCAATGTGCGACCGCATGAAAAAGGCGATATCCAACGATCACAGCCCTTGATGCAAATACTTCGACAGGCTGCTACCTTCACCAATCCGCCGGTGGTGGCGGAAATCGCGGACGGCAGCTATGTAATCATGGATGGCTCGAACCGCCACAGTTCTCTGCAGGCGCTCGGATTCGCTCATATTCTGGTGCAGGTTGCCGACTATGAATCGGATTTTGTGGAGCTCGGCGTCTGGCAGCATATCATAGCCGACTGGGATTCTCAGTCATTCTTGAGAGAGCTGGAAAAGATCGACCATGTCACATTGCGTCAAGGCTGGGATGCGGGTGCGGCCGCCCAAGCGCTGCTTCGCGACGGCTCCGTTCACAGCATACACGCTGGCGTCGACAGCCTGCAGGATCGCAACGCAGCGCTGCGCCAGATCGTCGAGTCGTATCACCGTAACGCGACCCTCTATCGTACGCCTTTGACGGAACCCGATCTGATCTGGTCTCTTTTTCCATCGGGCGCGGCAATGGTTATGTTTCGCCAATATCAGCCGCGAGACATCATAAACGCCGCGCTGGAAGCCGCTTATCTGCCGCCCGGCGTCAGCCGACATATTATTCAGGGCCGCGCCTTAAATCTCAATTATCCTATGAGCTGCTTGCGATCCGCGCTGCCGCTCGCCGAGAAAAACAACCAGCTTCAGGATTGGCTGCGTGAGCAATATGCGCGGCGCAGCGTTCGCTTTTACGCAGAAGCAACCTACCACTTCGACGAGTGAGCAACGATGACACAGTCAGCCGACGAGGTTTTGCGCCAAGCCACGCTCTACAGCGATGATCGCGATTATCGGATTCTGCGCCTGCCCTCGAATGCCATCACGCTTGCCGCCGGTATACTGGCGGAAGTCGGGGCGCCCTTCACCGGCTTGGTCGCCGATAAGGACGAAGTGACGCTCCTGCTTCCAGACGAGGCTATGGCTGCGTTTGAGGCTCGCTTGCGCCTGGCGAAAAAGAGCGAGCAAAAGTATCGTCTAATAACGTTTGACGCGCAGCTGCAGCCGGACCTTGTTGGTTTCATCGCTCGTATCGCCCAGGCGCTGGCGGCAGCCGGCATCCCGATTCTCACTTATGCCGCCTTTTCTCGCGATCACGTCTTGGTTCCGGCGGGCTGCGTTCATCGGGCGCTTCTCGCCCTGCGTGAACTCCAAATGGAAAGCGCTTAGCTGTGGAAATTAATCTTTTCAACGACGCCAGCCTGGCGCCGCAACCCCGTCACAAGGTACGAATAGAAGCGTTCCGCGCCTCCCCCTACTCCGATCGATTCCGAGTAAAGGTGAATATAAAGCTGACGCCTTTTCAGGAGCGGCCCAACCTCGTTTTGACCGCGCGCCGATCAGACGGCCTCCAGGTCAGCGACTTGGATGTCATCGCGACGATGCATTACGACAATGAATTCACGATGCATATTCGCGGCGTCGACGATCCGGCTGGCCGCTACACGTTGAGCGCGGAGCTATACTTCGAGACGCGCAACCCGCCGCAGGATTCCTGCCAAATCGATTTCGCGATTCCAACCGAAGGCGGCTAGCAATGGCTGTGACGATTGCCTATTCGGTCGCGCGCCAGTTGGTGGATGACGCTGCCCGTCAAGCGCCCGCTGAAGCCTGTGGACTGTTAGCGGGCACGAATAATCACATAGCGGCGGCGCATCCCCTGCGGAATATCGCGGCGGCGCCAGAGACTCAGTTTAGGGCTGACCCGGAGGAGCAGCTGCAAGCGCTCAAAGCGATTGACGCCGCCGGGCGCAACTGGCTCGGCGTATACCACTCGCATCCGACCAGCGCGCCCATACCGTCGCCGCAGGATATCGACCAGTGCGCGGATGGCGGGCTGCTGCAGCTGATCGTTTCGCTCGAAGGCGCTCAACCAGAATTGAAGTTGTGGCGTGTGGATCAGGCCTCCGTGGCGCCCGTAGACCTGGTCTATGACACGGTACATGACCATGACAGCCAGCGCCGGTTTACGAAAAGTCAGCAGGCCGCCGTCATTGCCGTGGGCATTGCTGCTGTGCTCATCATGCTTCTCGTATCGTTATCGCTTTTGCCGCCCGCGCCGGAGATCTTGCCATCGCCCTAAGGTAGCGAGGACAACTGACTTGGACATTCTCCTCATTGCCTTGCTCGGTCTGGCTGCGGGTGGCGGCGTCAATCTGCTGGCGGACAACCTCGCGGCCGGTACTGTACCTCGCCGCCCACGCTATCCCGACGGCAGCCGCCGACCCTGGGCCGCCTGGCTGGGGCTGTCCGCTTTCATACTCGGATTGCGAATGCCGCATTCCGATTCGACCGACGATGCGAATACTGCTCTTGAAAGGGGGCCAACTCTCGGCTGGCGATATCCGCTTGTTGAGCTCGCGCTGTCACTCTTGATGGCGCTGACCTTTGCCATTGCTCAAGGCAAGCTCGCGCAGCCAGGCGGAAAGATTCTGATTTGGTTGAGCTTGGCCGCTCTATTTGTCTTGATCGCGATTGTCGATCTTGAACACCGGCGGATACCGCGCGCGCCCTTGCTTTTGGTAGCCGCTCTTGCAATCGTCGCCGGGCTCGCTTACCCGCAGTCGCCGCCGTCCATCGTCTCGATGTTCGCTGGCGCAATCTGCGCTGGCTCCGCCTTTTCGCTGGTTTATCTGGGCGGGCGAGCGCTAAAGTCGCTGGCGCCTAAGCGCTGGCGTTTGCCAGCAGAGGTCGCCGTGTTCGGGCGGGGGGATGTCCATCTGATGACAGTCGGCGGGTTGATTGTGGGCTTTCCCAACGCGCTGGCCGCGATGGCTTTAACCATTTTCTTGGGCGGCGCCGGCGCACTGCTCTATATTATGGCCACGAGCGCCTTTGGCAGCGGCTACAAGCCCTTCAGCACCCTTCCCTACGGACCATTTATACTGGCGGCGGTTTACATTGTCATGCTGTGGGGAGGCGAATTGCAGCGTCTCTTCTATGTGTCTTGAGCGCCTTCAGCAACTAACGGTCTTGCGCTTGGCACGATCGCCCTTGAATCTCTTGCCTCCAGCGGCAAATTCGTCATAGGCTGTTCTCCCTCAAATTGCGCGATTACGCCGCCGCCAAGGCAAACATCGTCAGCATAAACGACGGCGGCTTGCCCCGGGGTTATATCACGCTGAGGTTCTTCAAACTGTACATGCACGCGCCGATTGTCGAGCGTGCAAATGCTGGCTCTCTGCGGCTGCGACCGGTAGCGGATCTTGACCTCAGCGGAGAAGCTCGCGCGCGGGGGCTTGCCACTCACCCAATTCATACGTTCCGCCACCAACTCGTCGCGCCCGAGTTCGTCTCTCGTGCCGACAATCAAGGCATTCCTAACTGCGTTCATCGCCAAAACGTAAAGCGGCTCGTTGAAGGAGATTCCGAGACCGCGGCGCTGTCCGATTGTGTAATTCGCCAAACCGCGGTGCTCGCCCAAGACCTCGCCGGCCGAAGTTACTATTGGACCCTTCGTCATAAGGTCCGGCGCGCGCGCGCGCAAGAAATCGCGATAGTCGTTATTGCCTAGAAAGCACAAGTCCTGGCTGTCCTTGCGATTGGCGCGGCTCAAGCCCAACTCGTCTGCCAGGCGACGAACTTCGGTCTTAGGATAAGCGCCAATCGGGAAGAGCGTTCTTGCGAGCTGCGCCTGCCCCATGACGCTCAGGACGTAGCTTTGATCTTTGGCTGGGTCGAGCCCCTTCAAAAGAAGCCAGCCTCCCTCTGGGTTTTCCGTGATGCGCGCATAATGCCCTGTAGCCAGAAAATCGGCATCGAGAGCCAGCGCATGATTCAGCAGCCAGTCGAAGCGAATATGCCGATTGCACTCCAGGCAAGGGTTGGGCGTATAGCCGTCGCGGTGTTGGTCAATGAAATACTGGACGACTCTTTCGCGAAATACAGACTTGGTATCCAGCACGTAAAAGGGGATACCGAGCCCGTCGGCGATATGCCGCGCGCTCTGCATTTGATCAGGCGTACAGCAGCGGTTGTGCTCGGCGCCTCCCATCGACTCGTCAGACCAGAGGCGCATCATCATACCGACGACATCGTAGCCCTCGTTCACCAGCAGAGCCGCGGCGACCGAGCTGTCTACGCCGCCGCTCATCGCGACGACAACGCGGGTGTCGCGCTTGCTCATGTGGCGACGGCGCGCTTCATGGCGCGCAATTTGTCCGCGGCCTGAGCCAGGACTTCGAGGGCGTAGTCGATATCGGCGTCCGTTGTTTGCAGGCCTACGGATAGGCGCAGGCCGCACTGCGCTTCGTCGGGACTGTAGCCCAACGCCAAAAGCGCGCCGGCTGGCTCGGGATTGCCGGTCTTGCAAGCCGACCCGCTGCTGGCGGCGACGCCGTTCATGTCAAGGTGCATCAAAAGCGCGTTCGCCTCAATGCCCGGCAGAACAAAGCTTGCGTGAGACGGCAAGCGCGCGTCGGGATGCCCGCTTAATTGCGCGCCGTCCACCTTCGTCAAAACGCCTTCAATCAACCGGTCCCGCAAATGCCGGAGACGCGCCAGCCGCTCGTCCGCCTCGGCGTAGGCCAATTCCAGCGCCTTTGCCATGCCGACGATGAAGGCGGTATTATGCGTGCCGGCGCGCAAGCCGCGTTCATGACCGCCGCCGGTCAGGACGCTAGTCAGTTCTGCGTCCTCCTTGATGTAGAGAAGGCCCACGCCCTTGGGCCCATAAAACTTATGCGCGGACAGGCTTAACAGTTCGACGCCGAGTTCATCGACATCTAGGGTCAATTGCCCGCCAGCCTGTACGGCGTCGGTATGAAAAGGAATGCCGCGCGCGCGCGCGATGGCGGCGAGCTCTGGCAGGTCGTTCACACTGCCGACTTCGTTGTTGGCGTAGATGATGCTGGCGATAGCGGCGCCCCCTTGGCAAATGTTTGCGAAGCCAGTTGGGTCGACGATGCCAAATTTGTCTATGGGCGCGATGACGGTTTCCATGTCCATCAATTCACCAAGCTGCGTGATGGTATTGGCGACAGCGGCGTGTTCCACCGGCGAAGTGATCAAGCGCGGCGGCTTGCCACGCTGGCGCGCCTGCCAGGCGGCGCCACGAATTGCTAAATTGTCGCTCTCCGAACCGCAACTGGTGAATATGATTTCGGAAGGCGCGCAGTTCAGGATCCGCGCCACGCGCGCCCGCGCGTCTTCAATCGCGCTTTCGCCGAGGCTGCCCTGACGGTGGCTCGAGGTAGAGTTGCCGTATATCTCGCGGAAGTAGGGCATCATCGCGTCGATCACGCGCGGATCAACCGGCGTCGAGGCCGAGTAGTCCAGGTATACTTCGCGCTTGTTTTTCATTTCATTTGTCTAGCGCTAAGGCCATCTGATGACCGATCCGGGAACAATGGACATAGCCTTTCGCGCTCGGCCTACGCCCTTGCATCAGGACTCCCTGATGATGTTCTCTATTCTAAAACACCTCAGCCGCTTTCTTCAATAAGAGACCGAGACATTCCGAGAGCGCAGCCGTTTGCAGGTGTAATTGGCGCAGCTGCTGTAATATGATACGAGTTTGAACATGCGCGGCAATTCAAACCAAGACACGTCCTCAACGCAGAGACGGAGGCTCGCCATTATGCCAAGTGTCAGCAATGTATGCGGCCGCGAGGTGCTAGATTCGCGCGGCAACCCAACGGTAGAAGTCGACGTGCATCTTTCGGACGGCGCGCTGGGCCGCGCAATCGTACCGAGCGGCGCGTCCACCGGCGAGCACGAAGCGCTGGAGATGCGTGACGGCGACGGCGCCCGCTATCTTGGCAAGGGCGTCTTGCAGGCGGTCGCCGCCGTGAACGACTCGATTGCGCCGGCGATGCGGGGCCGGAATCCCTGCGATCAAAAGGCGCTGGATCAACTCATGCTCGAGCTTGACGGCACGCCAACCAAGCGCAAGCTGGGCGCCAACGCCATTCTCGGCGTGTCGATGGCGCTGGCGCAGGCCGCCGCAAACAGCCTCGGTCTGCCGCTTTACGCCTATTTGGGCGGCATCCATGCCCACCTTCTGCCCACGCCTATGATGAACATTATGAACGGCGGCAAGCACGCGCTCGGCAGCACGGACTTTCAGGAGTTCATGATCATGCCGGCCGGCGCCCCAACCTTCAGCGAGGCGCTTCGCTGGGGCGCGGAGATATATCACCAACTGAAAAATGTCTTGCACGAGCGCGGCTATCATACGACGGTCGGCGATGAAGGCGGATTCGCGCCCAACTTGGGGAGCAATCAAGCCGCGCTTGATGTGATCATGGAAGCGATATCGAAGGCGGGTTATCGCGCCGGCGAAGACATCTTCATCGCGCTTGACCCGGCCGCATCTGAGATCTATGAGAATGGCGTCTACAATTTGGCGATTGAGGGACGGCAGTTGAGCGGCGCGGAGATGGTCGAATTCTGGAGCGATTGGTGCGACCGCTATCCCATTATCTCGATCGAGGATGGCTTGGACGAAAACGACTGGGAGAATTGGTCGCGCTTGGTAGCCAAGATAGGCGACCGCGTGCAAATCGTCGGCGACGACTTGCTCGTCACCAATGTCGACAAGGTCAAACGGGCGGTACGCGAAAAAGCCGCCAATTCGCTTCTCTTGAAGGTCAATCAGATCGGAACGCTGACAGAAGCATTCGCGGCCGGACAGCTGGCGCAGCGACACAATATGACGGTGGTGACCAGCCACCGAAGCGGCGAAACAGAGGACAATACAATCGCTGATATCGCCGTTGCGCTGAACAGCGGGCAAATCAAAACGGGCGCGCCGGCGCGCACCGACCGCGTCGCCAAGTACAATCAATTGCTGCGGATAGAAGAGCAGCTCGGCGGCGCCGCTCGCTACGCGGGCAAAGCGGCCTTCGCCAACCTGAATCGAGACGTAGAATGATGCCGATTCTCCCGCCCGCTTTCCGCCCTGCCAGCGGAGGCCTAGCCGAATCACATGCGAGGGATTTAGCGCGTGGTGCTTAGATTGGCTCGCAAGCACACAAAGATCGTCGCCACAATCGGTCCCGCCTCAAGCGAGCCTGAGACATTGCGCGCCATGATCCGCGCTGGCATGAATGTCGCCCGTATCAATTTTTCGCACGGCGATCACGACACGCACGGCGAAACCATCGACAGCATCCGGCGGCTGGCAGCGGAAGAAGACGCGGTCGTCGCTATTCTGTGTGACATTCAAGGACCCAAAATCCGAATCGGCGAGTTGCGCCATGAACCGATGATGCTTGCGATCGGTGATACGATTACGCTTACGCTGGATGAGATCGTCGGTGAAAACGGCATCGTATCGCTGCCGCACCCCGAGTTCCTTCGCGACATCGTGGCGGGCGCCACCCTCTTGCTTGATGACGGCAATTTGCAATTCAAGGTGCTCGAAACAGACGGCAGCAACCTCGTCTGCGATGTAGTCGTTGGCGGTCCGCTGAAGTCTCGCAAAGGCGTATCCGCGCCGAACGCTCGCCTGACCCTGTCAGCAATCACGGCGAAGGATCGCGAAGACATCGAATTCGCTCTGTCGAAAGATTGCGATTATATGGCGATGTCCTTCGTCCGCTCGGCGGATGACATCCGCGAATTGCAGGCGCTCATGTCGGAGCTTGGCCGGCGCGCCGCGATCATCGCCAAGATTGAGATGGGTGAAGCCCTGGAGAAAATCGAGGAGATCATTCGCGTCTGTGATGGCATCATGGTTGCGCGGGGCGACCTCGGCATCGAAACGCCAGCGGAGGAAGTGCCATTCCACCAGAAGCGCATCATTAAGCTGTGCAACGAGGCGGCGAAGCCCGTCATCACGGCGACGCAAATGCTGGAATCCATGACTGACAATCCACGACCGACGCGGGCTGAAGCCAGCGATGTATACAATGCGATCCTGGATGGCACGGACGCAATCATGCTAAGCGCCGAGAGCGCCAGCGGCGCCTATCCGGTGCGCGCGGTCGAGGTCATGAGCGAGATCGCGTCGATTGCCGAGCAAAATCTTCGCGATCAGAGTGTCACGCCAGGCGATGACCGGCGAGCCGGGGAAGCGCGCGAAGACATATCGGACGCCATTTGCCGAGCGACGACGGAGATATCGCAAGCCATCAACCCAAGAGCAATCGTCACCACCAGCATGTCAGGCTATACGACGCGGCGCGTGGCCAAAGAGCGGCCGAGCACGCCGATTCTCTGCATGACGCCGAATACGATGACTCAGCGGCGCATGGCGCTCGTTTGGGGCGTGACCTCTTTGCAGGTTCAGGAATTCGCCACCATTGACGAAATGATCAGCATTATCGTGCGCGCCGCGCATGAAAAGCGTCTGGTCGAGCGAGGCGACCGACTCGTCATCATCGCAGGCGTCCCCTTTGGCGTCGATGGACAGACGAACCTGGTCAAGATCCATACCGTGGGCGAAGAAGGCGAGATTTAGACTATAGGGTTGGCGGTCGCAATTTGCCGGAAACCGCGCCCGCCACGGCTGACGAAAGGGCGCCCGCGCAAGGCGGTTATTCTACCGGCTGCGAGGCGACCCACTTCGCGTCAATCGGCGCCGGCTCCGACGGTTTGACGTGGCGGGAGGCGGTCGCGATTGTTCCGTCGGATATATAGTTCACTTGGCTTGTAGTACAGCGCGGACAGATATTCCAGGGCAGTTCCAGCAGATAGTCGCAATTCACGCAGGCTTTCTTCAGGCGATGATGGCAGTGCGGGCAAGCCTGCCAGTCATGCTGCACGCGCTGGCTGCAAGCCGGGCAAGTCGGGCGTTCCTCAATTTCCTGGAGCAGCGCTTCCTCTTCCAGCGCGCGCTCATAGGTCTCCGAGAGCGTCGCCCGCGGGCGCAGCAGGATATAGACAAAAAGCCCGGGGATGTTGAGCAGGAAGACGATCAAGGCGACGAGCAATTGCGCCAAGGGATCGCGCGAGCGCGACCGCATGTCTCGATATGCCCAAATTATCATTGCCAGCCAAAAGGCGGCCAGCATGACTACCGCGAATACAGTGGCGACCAACAGAATCTCGTCGAAGCCCACTGGCATGTGTTAGTCTCCCAAGACCGCCTTGGCGGCAATTGAATGGCGCTAGCCGCTGGTCAACAAGCCCGACGATTCGACGGCGAGCAATATCATTTCGCTGACGACGGCGTCGAACTGGTGGCCAGATGCATAAAATCGAATGGAGTTGATGAAGACGGGATGTTCTTCTTCCGCTATCAAGTTGAGCAGATTGCCGGAATCAAAGGTGTACCAGACATTGGCATTCGTATCGATGTGATCCTGCAGGCAACTGGAGCAGCGCTTCTTGTAGCGGCTGGCGGCTTGGTCCTCGTAGTAGAAGCCTCTAAACCAATTGCCCTCATTGTCGGCCTGCGGATTATCGGTCGTGTAATTGATATGCACCATCAATGGGCACTCGCTGCCTTTCGTGCCGCATAGGCTAAGCGACTGATAATTGAGACTGAAGGTGGCGAGGATGCTCAAAGACTCGAACTCGCGAGCGTCGAGGCTCTCCGCCTCAAAGACCTGCATGCAGGAGATTTCGCCGTGTGTCGTCGCATTGCTGTGGCGGCGCAGGCTTACGCCCACGCGCCCGTCGTATTCGACCAAGGAATAATAGCCGGGTGGTTCCTGCGTCGGCAATCCGCGACAGCTCCAGTTCTGGGGCGCGTCCGGCGTGTACACTTGCCCAAGAAGCGTATCCTGTAAGCTGAAGTCGCCGTTAATCGAGAGGCTGCGCGTCGTGTCAAGCGTCCTGATGCTGCGGTTGCCGATCCTGATGAGCAGTTCCTCGCCCGCCTCAACCGGATTCCGCAGGGCGGGATCATCGCCGAAAAAGGCGCTAACGTCGCCAGCCAGATTTAGCAATCGGATTTCGTCCTCCGACACGCGTAGACGAAAGCGGCCATTGGACAGAAATTGGATATGAACGCCCTTATCGGTATTCAGGTCGTCGGTGTAAATGTCCATCGAGAAGGCACGATCTTTCACACCGGTCACGAGCACGTCAAGCTGCCCTGTGAGCCGCGAGAATCGGATGCGTTTTGCATCCTGGCTCCAGTCAAAACGAGGCCGAATCGCGTGGTTGAACGTCACAAAGGTATTCCCTTGCAGCGTGACAGCCGCCAGCAGCTCAGCGCTATCCGGCTCCGATTCCACGGCATCGCGAAACTGAATGGTCGCCTGGGACAGGGAATCCGTGCTGATGCTCGTCACCGTGTTGGTCAGGTCTTCCCGTTCTCGCTCGACCGTCTCCCGCAAGTCGGCGCCCGTGATGCCGACCGTTCCCTTGGCGACCTGCAACAAGGCGGACATCGGGACGGTGGACCGAAACAGATAGTGGTATACGCCAAAGATGCCGGTCAGCGTCAAGCTACAGAACAAGGCGAAGGCGCCCAGAAGAACAAGCCAGGCGATTCGCTCGGGCGAATTGGCGCCATCGAAATCATACGCGGAGTCGCCGCTGGTTGCAGCTTGTATGACTTGCTCAGCCTGCTCTGTAATGTCCACTCGTAGAAGACCTGAAACAGCAAACACGAGCCATAAGGCAAACATATTATATCACTCAGCGCCTGTTTTGTCGCCGCGATTATGCGCTATAATGTAGGCGCCTCATGCAGCGTCTATGAAACGGAGGATGCGCCGCAATGTCTGGTCATAGCAAATGGTCGACGATCAAGCGCAAGAAAGGCGCGGAAGATGCCAAGCGCGCCAAAATCTTTACGCGCCTGGGCCGCGATATCATGGTTGCCGCGCGCGAAAATGGCGGCGACGAAAACGCCAATCCGAAGCTGAAGTTGGCCATTGCCAAGGGCCGCGCGGCCAACATGCCGAAAGAGAATATCGAACGAGCGATCAAAAAAGGCACTGGCGAAATCGCTGGCGGCGATGTCGTTGAAATGTTGTATGAGGGCTACGGACCCGAAGGCGTCGCCTATATTGTCGAGATACTTACTGACAACAAGAATCGCGCGCTGGCGGAGGTCAAGCATGCCTTTAGCAAGTATGCGGGCAGCCTGGCGACCAACGGCGCCGTGATGTGGCAGTTTGACCAAAAGGGATACATCACGCTGAAGGGAGAGGTGGACTTCGACGACGCGTTTCTGGAGGCGGCCGAAGCCGGCGCCGACGATGTCGTCGACGAAGATGGCCTTGTCACTGTGTACACAAGCAGAGAGGCTTTCGCTGCCGTCGAGCAAGCGATGACTGCAGCCGGCTATGAATTCGACGAATGCGAATTGCGCTGGTTCCCGCAGAATGAAGTCGCGGTCCCCAAGGGCAAGGCTCTGCAGAACATGCGCCTGATTGAGCAATTGGAAGAGGCCGACGATGTGCAAACGGTCGCTTCCAACTTAAATATCACGGATGAACTTCTCGCCGAATACGGATCCTACCATGCTCACGCTCGGCATTGACCCCGGCGCCGCTTCGCTGGGATATGGATTCGTTCGCGAGCGCAATGACGGTTCGCTGGAGTCGGTGAAATACGGCGTAATCCGCACCAAGTCGGGTACGCCAATGCCCCAGCGACTGAAACTGATCCATGATGAACTGGTGGACTTGATAGACCAGTACCAGCCCGATCGGGCGGCTGTGGAAGAGCTCTTTTTCTCCCGCAACGTGACCACGGCGATCATGGTGGCGCAGGCGCAAGGCGTCGTGCTTTTGACGCTGCAGAAGGCAAATGTGGAGACAGCTGAATACAAGCCTGTGGTGGTCAAGCAATCGGTCTGCAACTATGGCGGCGCCGACAAGATGCAAGTCAAGAAAATGGTGCAAATCATGCTGGGGCTGGATGACCTGCCCCGCCCCGATGACGCGGCCGACGCGCTGGCGGTCGCCATCACCGACCTGCACAGCTACCGCTTTCACAGCGTTGATCCCGTTTGACCGATGATTGCGACGCTCGAGGGCAATCTCGTCAGCAAGGCCACCGATCATGTAATCATCGCCTTGGGCGGAATCGGGATCGAGGTTCATGCCCCATTCAGCACGCTGGAAAAACTGAGTTCCGACCGCGCCTTTCTGTATACGCGCCTGGTGGTGCGCGAGGATTCGTTGACCTTGTTCGGCTTCGCGACGACTGCCGAGCGCGAATTATTCGACGCCTTTCTCAAGATAAGCGGCATCGGACCCAGACTGGCTGTCGCCATTTTGAGCACGTTAAGCGTCGAGAATATTCGGGGCGCGGTGATAAATGACCGGCCCGAAATCATCAGTCGCGTGCCGGGCATCGGCAAGAAGACGGCGCAGAAGATCCTACTCGAATTGCAGGACAAAATGCCAGCGACGCTTGAATCGGTTCCCGCAGGCGCCGACGGCGATACGAGCGCGGAAGTCATGGACGCCCTGACGGCGCTCGGCTACAGCGTGGTGGAAGCGCAGACCGCGATTCAGAGTATTCCCATTGACGCGCCCGAAAGCGTTGAGGAGCGGGTCCTGATTGCGCTGCAGAGCCTAGGCGTGTAGGCGCGGGTTCTTCGTATTCAAGTGGTTCAGTGTCATTCAGTCGCCGCGCGAGGCAGGGAGAACAGCATGGTGGCAGCATTGATCGGCAAGCGCGTGCCCGTGCTCGACAAGGGCTGGATCGAGTTGGTCGATCTCATGCCGCATCCGGAGTCATACGTGAGCGGCGATCTCGCCATCGTCAACGCGGCGCGCGTCAGCTTCCTCGGCGAGAGCAAAGGACCCGAGCGCGACAAGAGGCTGCTCTTCTATCTGCTGCGCAACCGGCACACATCGCCCTTTGAGATGGTCGAGTTCAAGTTTCGCGTGCGGGCGCCGCTGGTAACCTGGTGGCAATGGGTACGGCATCGCACCTGGAGTATGAACGCGCAGTCGGGCCGCTACACGCCCTTTCAAGAAAACGACTTTTATGTGCCCGATCCTTGGCGCCGGCAAAGCGCCGATAACAAGCAAGCCAGCGAAGGCGCGCTGGACGCGGCTGAGAGCGGAGAACTGACGCGGAAGCTGCTCGCGCACTATGAAGAAGGCTTCCGGCTCTATTCCGAGGCGCTGGCGAAAGGCGTGTCAAAGGAAATGGCGCGGCTATTCTTGCCCGGTTTCAGCGTCTACTACACCTGGGTGACGAAGATTGACGCGCACAATCTAATGCACTTCCTGCGCTTGCGGATGGCGCCCGACGCGCAATTCGAGATTCGCGTATATGCGGCGGCCATTTATCAGCACTTCTTCCAGCCGGCGCTCCCCTGGACAGCGGAAGCCTTTCAGAAATTCATATTGGATTTGGAAAACTGAATCACGCCGCTAGTCCGGCGGGTCAATCGGGTCGGGCTGATTGATGAGGAATGCCGAGGAGCGCTCGAAGTAATCGCGCATCATCGTGCGGGCCGGCTCTTCGATCGCGGCTGCGTCGATGGCCGCGCGCATGTGATCGAGCCAATGATCGCGCGCTTGCCGGTCGATGGCAAAGGGAAAGTGTCGCATTCGCAGGCGAGGATGCCCGCGTTCTTCGCTATAGCGGCTGGGTCCGCCGAAGAACTGAACCAGAAAGAGGAACAGCCGACGCTTGGATTCGGCCAGATCAGCGGGATACATCGGGCGCAGCACCCGATCGCCCGCGACCTTGTCGTAGAATGATTCCACAACCAGCCGCAGCGGTTCTTCTCCGCCGACCAATTCGTACACGCTTTGTGGTTTGAAACTCATACGGACTTCATTTGATTCATCGGCGCCGGCTCAGGTTCTCCGCTGGACGGCGCGAGCGCCAGCATTGTATCCCGTCCGAAGGCGCTAGCCTAGCGAGAAACTATGACTTTACAATCATTGTTCCGACTGTACAATCCATGCGTTACCTTCACAGTGCTGCAAGGATATCGCATTTCATGAGACACTTGAGGATTTTGGCGGGCATGCTCTCGCTGCTCCTATTGACGTCGGGGCTCGCCTTCGCGCAGGAAGCGGATACGGTCCAGGTGATCGGCTCGGGAATCGTCAATTCGCTGCTTGAGAGCGTCGTCGAAGCCGGCGCGCGCGATTCACTAGAGTTCGAAACTGTTGGCACGGCCGCGGGCATCGACAGGTTCTGCAACGGCGATTTCGATATTGCGACCGCAATCCGAGCGATGACGTCCGCCGAAGGCGCCATCTGCGGAGCGAATGACGTGGTTCATAGCGAGTTTCTCCTCGGTCATTATATCCTCGCCCTCCTCAGCCAGGCTGACGCGCCGGTCCAGTGCCTGACAAACAACCAGTTGGAGGCCGCGCTCAAGCCATCGGCGAGCAACCTCGTTACGAATTGGTCCTTTTATGACGAAGCCTTGACGGACCTGCCGCTAACGCTCTTCGCGCCGCGAGAAGATGGGATTGAACATTTGATATTGGATTCGCTCATCGCCGGCGATGGCTTGCGTGTGGACGCGCAGACCTACGCTGACCCGGCGGAAGTCATTGCCGGAATCAGTGAAACGGCCGGTTCGCTCGGGTTCGCCTTCTGGTCTGAGCAGTTGGACGACAGCGCTTCGGTCGCCCTGCTTCAATACGGCGCTGACGCTGGAGGACAATGCCTTAGCCCGTCGGTGGCGAATGTTGAGAATGGCCGCTACGACGCCGCGCTGTCGCTGTACCTCATCGTCAATCGGGAGCGTCTTGGCGACAGCGACGCCTTGGCGGAATTCATGCGTTTCATCGCCGATGAAGCCAATGCGCCGTTGATTGCGGCTGCTGGCGCCCATCCCCCCAGCGACGCAGCATACGCGGCCAACGAGGCCGCGCTGTCAGCAGAAGAGGCCGCTTATGGCGACGCAGCGCAATTCGATATTCCGGCAGCGCTCAGCGGCAGCTTGCGGATTGTCGGAGCGGCGAACGCCTTTGATGTTCTGGATCGAGTTGCCGACTCGCTGACCCAAGACAATGCAAGCCTGGAAATCATGCTCGACTTGCTTGGGCGCGGCAACGGTCTTGACAGGCTCTGCGCCGGCGAGGCCGACATCGCCATACTGGACGCCGACTCCGTTGCTGCGGAATTGGAAGCCTGCGCGAACAATTCAGTTGTCACTACTCCGCTGAAATTGGGACGGCAAGCCACAGTTCTACTTGGAAACGCGGCCGATGAGTACAGCGCTTGCTTGACCGCGGAGCAAATCGCCACGGTATGGCGCGCCGAATCGGCTGCGATCGTGGATGACTGGTCCAAGGTGGAGCCGTCCTTTCCCGCCGAGAAACTGACGCTGTTTGGTCCTTCAGTCTTGGATCAGCATAGCGACTTCCTACTGCAGGCCGCCGGAGGGGTTATACCGCCAATACGACAGGATACTGAGAAACACTTTGACCCACTTTATCGAGCGGCTGCCGTCGGCAATGTCAATGGCGCGCTGACGTACATGAATTGGCCTGAATATCAGCGTGTCTTGAACAATGACCAGGCGAACATTCGGCTTGTCGCTGTCGATGCCGGCGCTGGCTGCGTGACGCCGTCTCCAACCAGTATTGCGGCGGGCAGTTACGCCCTGTCACACCCGGCCACCCTGCTGATCCGCCAGGAGTCTCTCGCTGGAATTAACACGCAGTCCTATCTCTGGACGCTGTTCAGCGACGGTAACTTGGGGCTAATTGAGCGCGAGGGATTCGTCGGAATTTCCGCGCCTGATCTGCCAGCGATGCGCCGGCAGCTGCAAACTTCCTTTGCCGAAGCGGAAGCCATATACTTGCGTGCCAACTCGAACGACAGCGCGACGGCTGCCGACGACGATTCAGCCGACGCGGCGAGCGATGCCGACTCCGAGTAGGCCGCTTTGCTGACACGGTCGGTCTCGGCGTCGCCGGGCCGCATGCGCGAGCTGGCGCGTCGGCGCGCGCGATCTATGCTATACTTCGCCTGATTCGCGTCGCCCAGAACGGAGACAGGCATGCAAGGCGACTTCACCGCATTTGACCTCGAAACAACGGGACTGGACGCCGCATCAGATGAGATAATTGAAATTGGAGTCGCCTGCTTTCGCGCTGGCGAACTCGTTGATCAATACCAGTCGCTGGTCAAACCTTCCGTTCCGATACCGCCGGAGATCACGCAGTTGACCGGCATCGACTCCGAAGATGTCGAAGACGCGCCGGCGATACAGGATCTATTGCCCGACCTCAACCCCTACTTTGACGCTGTTCCAATCGTCGCGCACAATGCCCAATTTGACGTTTCTTTCTTGGGAAAGCACTTAGCGCTGGACGCGAATCTCGCGATTGACACCTATGAGTTGGCGGCGATCGCGCTGCCCTCGGCGCCGCGCTACAACCTCGCCAGCCTGACAGCCGCAATGGGAATCAAGCTCGAGCGCGCCCACCGCGCCTTTGATGACGCGCTCGCGACAGGCTATCTTTACTGGCAATTGTGGGAGAAGATTTGTGACCTGCCGAGCAGTCTGCTGGCTGAAATCATTGAGGCCGGCACTGGGATGGGCTGGAGCCTGCGCGCGGTATTTCAGGCGGCGCTTGCGGCGGGCTTAACACGGAGGGGACCAAGGCAATCTCGCCGCCCATTTACGCGCGAAGACGCCGTCGCTCCACCCTTGGACATCGCTCAAGCCGGGCATAAGAGCTTGGCGCCAGAAGCGATCAACCGCGTGTTTGCGCCGCAGGGGGAGCTGGCGCGTTTCCACGCCGCCTATGAGCAAAGAGACCAGCAGCTGGAAATGGCGCAAGACGTCGCGCGGGCGCTGAACCAGGGCGAGCGTTTGATGATCGAGGCGGGAACTGGCACGGGCAAATCGCTCGCTTACCTGATACCGGCGGCGCTCTGGTCGCTGGAAAACGGCCAGCGCGTAACTGTCTCGACCTATACCATTAATTTGCAGGAACAACTGCTGAGCAAGGACATCGCTTTGGTTCGGCAAATCGTCGGCGACGATTTGCAGGCGGCGCTAATGAAAGGACGCGGGAATTACCTTTGCCCGCGGCGCTTGGATACAATGCGGCGGCGCGGACCGGCGACGCTCGACGAGCTTAGAACGCTGGCCAAGATACTCGTCTGGCTCGAAGAGAATTCAACCGGCGACCGGGGAGATCTGTCTCTGCGCGCGGGCGAATGGCCCGTGTGGACGCGCTTGAGCGCGCAAGATGAGGAGTGCAGCGCCTTCCGCTGCGCCAGTGAAATGGATGGCGCCTGCCCTTACCATAAGGCGCGCAAGCGAGCGGAGGCCGCCCATATCCTGATTACCAATCACGCGCTTCTGATCGCCGACGCCCGGATAGACAATCGCGCGCTGCCAGATTACTACCACCTCATCGTTGATGAAGCGCATCAACTCGAAGACGCCATCACGAATGGCTTAAGCCGACGTATCGATCAGCAACTGATTTTGACGCGCTTGCGCGACCTCGGCAATCTCAAGAGCGGCACGCTGGGCGCCTTCTTCGCTGAAGCGCGAAAGCGCTTTCCGACAGCCGAAATCGAAAAGCTAAAATCATTCATCGTCAATAGTTCTGAAGCCCTTGAAGAAATGAGAATCCAGGTTCGTCGATATTTCCGCGCGCTTCACGAGTTTGCCGGCAAAGGGAGCGGCGGCGGACAATATGGGAAGCGCCTCCTGCCGTCGCATCGGAGTTCGGCCGGCTTCGCCCAGGTGCAATCCGCCTGGCGGCAACTCGCCTCATTCTTCCTCGTCGTGACCGACGCGCTGGAACATCTTTGCGACGCCCTGCCCCGATACAAGCAATATCAGATGTCGGACTTTGACGATCACAGCAGTGAAATCCGCGCGATCTGGCGCCACCTGTCCGATCTGCATGAACAACTTGAACATTTTACGAACGATCCCGATGCCAACTTCGTCTACGCGATAAACGCCGCCGACAGTCCGGAACGGCTCCGAATCCAGGTTTCGCCCTTGCATATTGGCTCTATGATGGAGGAATTCCTGAACCAGCGGATGGAAAGCATCGTCCTCACTAGCGCCACCTTAACCACTCAGGGCAACTTTGAACACATCACGGAAAGACTCTACACGGATGAGTACCGCACAGTCACGCTGGACTCGCCCTTTGATTATCGCGCGTCCACTTTGGTCTATGTCCCGGAGGACATGCCAGAACCGAGCCAGCGCCACGACTACCAGCGGATGGTCGAACGCGGCGTCATTGGGCTGGCTGACGAACTGCAGGGAAGGATGATGGTTCTGTTCACCAGCTACGCCCAGCTGCGGGAGACATCGCGCGCGATCACGCCATTATTGTCGCTCGGCGACATTGTGGTCTACGATCAGAGCTTCGGCGGCAGCCGCGACCTTTTGCTCGAGAGCTTCAAAAAAGCTGAGAGGGCTGTGCTGCTGGGCACGCGCAGCTTCTGGGAAGGCGTGGATATCCCGGGCGCCGATCTGAGCGCGCTCGTCATCGCGCGGCTGCCCTTCGCCGTTCCGTCTGACCCGGTGTTTTCCGCGCGCGCGGAGACGTATAGCAATTCATTTGACCAGTATGCCGTGCCCGATGCGATTCTTCGCTTTCGCCAGGGCTTCGGCCGTCTGATTCGCAGCCAAACCGATCGAGGCGTCGTCGCCATATTTGACAGGCGGATCATCAGCAAGCGCTACGGCCGCCGCTTTCTTGAATCCCTGCCCGATTGCAAAGTACAATCAGGTCCCTTGGAAAAGCTGCCGCAGGTCGCCTCCGCCTGGATCAATGGAAGTTGAGCGCCGATCGTGAGGACGCCAGCCGGGCGCGATTGCCCGCATTACTACGCAGATCACAATCGCCATACGCGCGACATCGAGGAATGCCGCCTTGCCAAGAGCAATCCTCGCTCCGAACAGTGGCACCCCAAGGATTGCGTCAAGTGTCCCGTGCCCGATATTGTGCTGGCCAACGCCAGCCCGGATACGCAGCTGATCCTCACCATTAAAGCGGGATTCCTCGGCTTTGTCCGCCGCGTGGAAGTGGAAGCGATCTGCCTGAAAAATGGGGAAAAGGTTGACCCCTACGTCGGCTGCCCGGACGATCACCCCGGGCTCGACATCTTTCGCCAAGCTTTGGAAGGCAGCGATGATTAAGGCGGTACTGCTCGACCTGGACAATACGCTGCTGCACAATCCCGATCCGCAATGGGTCGCCGTATTTCGCGAGCAGTGGGATCGGTACTTTGCGAAGCGCTACGGCATTCAAGACGCTTCCGCGGCGCTGCGCGCGGCAATCCGATGCCTGAACAGCGAGCCGCCCTCCTACCGAACGAACGCGACCGTCATGCTCGACGCGCTATGCAGCGAGATGCCCCTGTCTCGAGATGATCTCAGCGGCGCCATCGCCGATTTCTACCGGGAAGATTATGGCCGTCTCAGCGCCACTACATCGCCTGTCGCCGGGGCGGCGGAACTGGTAGCGGCTTTGCTCAATCAGAATCTGCTCGTAGCGATCGCGACCAATCCCTTATTCCCAGCGAGCGCTACCGAGGCGCGCATCAGTTGGGCTGGATTGGGCGAGTATTTGACAGAATTCGCCTTTATCACCCATAGCGAGAACATGCGCTTTGCCAAACCGAGCCGCGCCTATTATGCCGAGGCGGTCGCGCGCGTCGGCGTCGAACCTGACGAAACCTTGATCGTCGGCGACAGCCTGGAAAACGATATCATGCCGGCTGACGCAATTGGCATCCACACCTGGCAGGTAAACGGCGATGACCGTCTTGGCGCCATTCGCGATCGGATCCGCAAGAGCGACTGGCGGCAGGATTATCTTTCGCGCCAACTGGAGAGCGCCATGATATTGCCGCAGTATCGTGGCAACATTGCGGCGCTGTATGGACTGCTGGCTGAAGTCAAGCCGCAACATTGGCGCCAGCGGCCTGACCCGCAGGAGTGGTCGATTATGCAGATACTTTGCCATTTGTGGCGTGCGGAGGTAGAGGTGCATTTTCAGCGCTTGGAGACCATCCTGCGGCTGGATGATCCCTTCGTCGCAGCGCCGGCGCCACCGGGCCCCGACATCCCCCCTTGCCATGAAGACGGCTACCAGGTGATGCGCTGCTTTCAGCAGGCGCGCGAAAATACAATCGCCCTATTATCGGGATTGACCCCCGATCAATGGAGTCGCCCGGCCAGGCACAGCATCTTCGGCTTGACCAATTTGTTGGAAATGGCGCATTTCACCGCCCAGCACGACCGGCTGCATATTACGCAGCTATGCCAAACGCTGGGCAAATGCGCGGACTGAGGACTCCAAGCCACGGGCGAATCGCGCCCGCTGGCGCCCGTTGCGATTCGGCCGAATGGAGGCAGACACACGCCTAAGGACCTTTGACGAACTGTGTATTTACTGTACAATACGTTTAGATAGTTCTGAACTTCACAACAATTGATTTGGAGGCCATGATGTCTGGCGCAACGGTCGAGAGTGTGAAGCTGGCTGGCATGGTGGAGGATGGCTTGGGGGCCGTTGAGCGCGCGATGCTAGACGTGACTGACAGCGAGGTCGCCGTATTGCGCGACGCCAGCCGTCATATTCTCGGCGCTGGCGGTAAGAGAATCCGACCGCGACTGCTGCTCCTCAGCTATCTGGCGCTCGGGGGCCGTGAACTCGAACGCGCCGCCAAGCCAGCGGCTGCAATCGAACTGATGCACACCGCCAGCGTCGTACACGATGATATCAATGACCATGGTGTCCTGCGCCGCGGCCTGCCCTCGGTCAACGCGCTCTGGGGGCGAACATTCGCGCTCCTGACTGGCGACTTTCTTTTCACCGCCGTTTACGAACTGATGGCGCCATATCATGATCTCAACATTGACCTGGCCAAAGCCGCTACCGCTTTGGTCGAAGGCGAGACCCTGCAAGCGAGCGCAGTCAAGAACAATACGTTCACGCGCGAAGCCTATATGCGGATTATCGCGCTCAAGACCGCCGCTCTCTTCCGGGCGGCGAGCACGATCGGCGCCAAGCTTGCCAGCGCAAAAGAGACAGAAATCCACGCGTTGGCCGATTTTGGCTACAAGCTGGGGCTCGCCTTCCAGATCGTTGACGATATATTGGACATGGTCGCCGATGAGGACAGCTTGGGAAAGACGAGCGGCCTCGATATTCTGCAGGGCCGCGGAGTCGCCACCGCTTTGCATGACGCCAACGGCAACGGTAATTCATCGGCCTCCGATCCGCTGGCTTCGATCCGGCAGAAGTTGATGGAAGACGACACGATTGAGCGTGCGCGGCTGGAAGCGGGTCAGTTAGTCGACAGCGCGATTGCAGACCTAGCCCTTCTCGACGACAGGCCTCCAAAGGCGGCGCTCGTTGAGCTGGCGCGGCAAGTTGTCAAACGAGAAAATTGAAAGTCTACTCAATGGCCGGTTGTGGGCGTGTATCTTATTGATGCGCGCTTTTTGCTTTAGGCGCAATTTGCCCTGAGGATGGTGATGAAAGTAGCAAGCGTGCGCGAAACGCGCGAAATTGAGGAAGCCGTAAATCGTTCAATCATGAGCTATGATCAGATGATGCGAAATGCGGGCGCGGCCGCCAGCGCGCACCTGCAACGTCGTTGCCAGATCAGCGCGGAAACCAAAGTCGCCTTCCTGATTGGCAAAGGGAACAACGGCGGCGACGGCTTGGTCATGGCGCGCCATCTGGCGAACGCAACCCGGGCGGACATCAAGCTGTACCTGCTGGCGCCGCGAGACCCGACCGACGAACACTATGAAGCGGTCGCCGCCGAGCGGCTTTCGATCACGCATGCTAGCGATGATCGCGACGGCCGCGCATTGCGAGCTCTCATCGCTGGCGCTGATGTCATCATCGACGCACTGTTTGGAATCGGCCTGCGCCTTCCCTTGCGAGGCAGAGCCGCGACCGCGCTGAATATCGTGAAGCAGAGCTTGAGCAAGATTGCGCCGCGTCCGTTTGTGTTCGCGCTGGACTGCCCCAGCGGCGTGGATTGCGACACGGGAGAGGCCGATCCGAGCGTTTTATCAGCGGACGAAACAATCACATTTATCGCGGCCAAAATGGGTCACTTCATTTTTCCGGCCGCCGCCCAGGTGGGAAAGCTCACGGTCTCAACCATCGGCATCCCCCACGCGCTGCCGGAACTTGAGCGGATCCAGGCGACCTTCGTCGACGAGGTTCTCGCGGCCGCGCTCTTGCCGGCCAGGCCGCTCGACGGCCACAAAGGCACGTTTGGGAAAGTCATGGTCGTAGCTGGTTCGCCCCACTACATCGGCGCGATCGCGCTCGCTGGCGAGGCTGCTTATCGGTCGGGCGCTGGTCTGGTGACCATCGCCACGACGCGGCGACTGATCGAAATCGTAGGGAGCCGCCTTCGCGAGCCCACCTGGCTGCCACTTGCCGACGCGGAGGGCGCAATCGCCGAAGGCGCGTCAGCGACCGTAAGCGAGATGGCCGAAGGCTACGACAGCCTGCTGGTCGGCTGTGGGCTGGGCACGCGCGCCGCTACGCAGACATTTCTGCGGCGTCTGCTGGCGAGCCGATCACTGCCGGGTCTGGTCATTGACGCGGACGCCTTAAACATTTTGAGCAGGCAGGCGCGCTGGTGGGAGACATTGCCAAGCGGCGCGATCATCACGCCTCATGCGGGAGAACTGGCTCGACTAACAGGCGAGCCCATGAGCGAAATCAGCGCGGACCGTTGGAATCTCGCGCGTGAATATGCCCAAAAGTGGAATGCCGTTCTAGTTCTCAAAGGCGCCCATACGCTAGTTGCGGCGCCTGATGGTCGCGTCAGCGTCATCCCATTCAAGACGGACGCTCTCAGCACAGCTGGCACCGGCGACGTGCTGGCTGGGCTGATTGCCGGTTTGCGCGGGCAGGGACTTACCGCCTACGACAGCGCGCGCCTTGGCGCCTACGCGCATGCCTTGGCCGGTACAATCGCCGTCGAATCAATCGGCAGCAGCCGCAGCGTCGTCGCTGGCGATGTCTTGTCGGCAATGGGTCGAGCTTTCGCCCGCTTGGAGTCGATCTAGTTTTCCTCTGCCAGGCGGGCGCTCGCTCTTCGCTTCGCTTCTCTGATGCTTGATTTGATCTCTAGCTCAGCGCTGCCGGCGCCGAACTGCAATAGATCTTGTCGGCGCGTCGCTCCTCGGCGCTTGCTGTGCAGGACAGCATATAGCGCCCCGAGCGCGATGCCCAGAATTATGCCGACGAAGGTCGCGTTTTCATCCAGTTTATGGCGTTCGGGGCTCATCGGGATGATCCGCGCGCGCTTCGTCGACCGTCATGATGCTGTGGATGCGTATCAATTCGCGCAAGAAAGCCAGCAAGCCGGATAAGAAACTCTTGATCTGAATCAGCGGATCCATCGCATTGCTATTGATGAATTGGGCTGTCGCTTTGCTCAGTCTCGTTGTCTCGCGGGCATTGTCCAGGATGGGCTTCATTTCTGTCTTCAGCATGATCAAGAATCCGGCCGCTTGCAGCATCAGGATTGCCAGCGCCGTGATTAGCAGGACTGACTCCAGTATGAGGATGAGCAAGAAGATATCACGGAAAATCTGAATGAGCGGCGCCCAGGTTTCGGCCGCGGTGAGCGCGGCGACCAGCGCGGCGCCCAATAACGCCAGTATAATAAGAATGCCCAGGGTCGCCGTCAGCTTGATCAGACGTGTAATGCTTGGACCGGAAGATGCTTGCGCTGCGGCCGGAGCCGGCGCGCGCGAATTGGTCTCGGTTTCGGCCATGGTCAACGCCGGGTCACCGGTGCGCTCGGCTCTGCCGTCAGCACGTGCGCGAATATCAGCAAAGCGACAGCCGCAATTGAAGCCGGCAGGAGATGAATCACGCCGATTCGCATAAACCTGATATCCAGAAATCCGCCGATATACTGCCCGAGCAAGAAGCCCACCCAACTGCTAACGACAAACAGGACCATGCGGCGCGCATTGCCGCCCAAAACGACATGAAAACTCAAGCCGTACATCGTTGCAATCACAAAGGCAAAGATGATCACGGGGTTTGGCATGATGTTTGCGATTCAATTATCCAGTGGTAGAATCGTATATTAGTGTAACATAAGGCGCACGTCCAGTCACATCTCTTCGGCCCGTGTCATGAACGTCATTGATCTAGAAATACTGATTCCAGCTTCACCGGAATTCATTTGGCGGTTCATGGGCGACCTGTCAGCGATCCCCCAATGGCAAAGTGATGTCGTATCTGTATCGTTTCTCTCGACGCAGCGCGAAGGGCGCGGCGCGCGCTGGCGGCAATCCACCGTCAAAGGAAGCGATGTCATCGTCGAAATCAGCGCTTGGTACGACACATTGGGTTACGAGTATCGAGTTGTTGACGGGACGACATTGAGCGACAACCAGGGCCGGGTCCGCTTGCACGAGGTCACAGACGGCACCTTGGTGCGCTGGACCTTTCAGTATGAGGCTGGTGGCGTGCTGGGCGGCCTGCGCAACTCGATGCGCCTCAAACGCGGCACGACCAATCAGATTCAGGAAAGTTTGAGAAACCTGCACCAGTTGATCGTCCAGGAATCCGGAGGCATTTCTACGCACGAGGCGAAGGCGACTATGCAGGAAGCGCCCGATGTCCGCGAGCGGTCAAGCTACCGTCCGCGGCATCCGTCAACCTTCCAGGAGGTCGCGGCCGCCGATGGCGCTGTCGACGAGGACACCACCCTGTCCGAGCATCTGCCGCTGTCATACGATTTGGATGTAGAGCCGGATGCCATGCCAGCTATCGCTGAGACGGATACGAAACCGAACCCGGTAGTGTTGGGGACCGGCTTGGCGCCGACGCCGGCGGCGGACCCTGATTTGGAGGACACGCGACCGGTAGATGTTGAGACGCTGCTTGCCGAGCTTAGGACGCCGGAGGCCAGCCCGGCGCCAACTGAATCCGAGCGCTTGGCGGAGCCGCCGCCTGTTGAGGACAGCGGCCAAGATCGGCCGCCCGCGACCGCAGCCATAAAAGGCGAGCAAGTCGACGATTCATCCCACCTGAGCGTATTCGAGATCTTTGGTTTGCAGAAACCAAGCGAGGCGCAAGCGCAAGCCACCGCCTCAGACGAGAGTTTGGGCGCTAGCCGGGACGATAGTCACTTGCTTGAAAGCCCGGCGATGCCCGTCGCTGAGGCCAGCGCAGCCGACCCGGCGGCGCGCCTACCGCATCGGGACGAAGCGCAGCAAACTCCGGCCCCGGCCAAATCTCGCGGCAGCAGCGCCGGCTGGCGACGCTATGCCCGCAGGCGGAATCCAACCTTGCGAACGCATTATTGAATGGCGAGGCGCGCGCATAAAGCGAAGGCTTTTACGCCGACTGCCGTTGCGCGGCTAACTTCGCGCGTCGAAGTTACTTGCGGCCGGACTTTGGGTGGATGAAGGGGCTCGAACCCTCAACCGCCTGAACCACAATCAGGTGCTC